>RECN01000059.1 GCA_007694005.1 Spirochaetaceae bacterium | reverse complement strand
GGATAGCGGCAAGGGTCGCTGCTGACGTTGGCTCGATAAAGAATCCCTGACGGCACATGCGCTGCAGCGAGGCTAAGATTTCTTCTTCGCCTACACTGAGAACTCGTCCATCGCATCGATTAAGTGCTTCAAGGATCTGTCGACCACGAGCCGGTCTCGCAATGGCGATTCCTTCGGCAATCGTCTGCTGCGATGGAGTGATTTCTAACCGATCCTTGTTGGACGATTCGCTACCGAGAAGCGGTGCACATCGTTCCGCCTGAACACCGAATATTTTCGGGAGCCGTTCGATCTCGCCGGCCTTACGCAGTTCTTCAAATCCGATGGCTGTTCCCAAGAGAAGGGTGCCGTTTCCGACCGGAAGAACGACTGCATCCGGGGCACGGAATCCAAGCTGTTCCCAGATTTCATAGGCGAATGTTTTCGTTCCGTGAAAGAAGAACGGATTCCATACGTGGCTTGCGTAATAGGACGTTGTTGCGGCCTTCCTCACCGCGTCAGCCGTTGCTTCCCTGCTGCCCGGGATTAACGTGAGTTGTGCTCCGTACGCGCGGATCTGAGCAAGTTTGCCTGGAGATGTGTCGGCGGGGACGTAGATTTCGCATGTAATTCCGGCTCGAGCACAATAGGCTGCGATCGCGGATCCGGCGTTGCCGGATGAGTCCTCGACGCAGTGTCGAACGCCAATCCGTTTCGCATGACTTACGAGTAGCGTTGCTCCCCGGTCCTTATAGGACCCACTAGGAAAGAGTTGTTCCTGTTTGAGAAATATCTCGCAACCATGAACGGTCACGCGCGGCATGGGTGTGAATCCTTCACCAAAGCTGACCGGCTCTGCGTCGACCGGAAAGGGTAGTGCTTCCCGGTACCGCCACATGCCGGGTGGCCGCTTCAAGATCTTGTCTTTTGGAAACACTGCTTCAAACTCGATATCGAGGAGACCACCGTCGGTACCCTGCCAGCGGTAGGTATCTACGGGAAAATACTCCGAAGAGCTTTTACAGATGAATCGGGGCTTCAGATGATTCGGAACACTCATATCGAAACGGATTATAGTAAAATTCACAACCCGCCGTCACAGTATTTCCGGAGGCTCAGTGTATTGGACGCGCGGCCGAGTGAACGTAACAGGTTCGATCGTCTTTCACGAAGAACCACATCACCGTGAAACTGGCGTATCTTTGTGATAATCTCAGTTGTTTCACAAGGAAGAGGGAGACACAATGAAACTGAGACTGCGCGTTTTTCTGCTCACCGTTGTTTTGCTGTTCACGCTTGTCGCCGGACTGATGGCGGACAATGCACAGGAAGGTACAACACAGGAACTGAACAGGGATCGTTTTCCCGAGGCTCTCGGCTTTCAGTACGGCCTGATCAGCGGTGCCGGGCTCAGTTATCAGCGCTGGTTCGGCCCTACGGGCCTGCAGGTTGCGGGCGGAATCCTCTACTTTCCAGCCCAGACCGCGACCAGCTATCCTTTTGTTCTGGACTACTCGATTGGTCTTCAGGTCAACCGCAGTGTCTTCGCGTCGGACTACAGCGACCGGGTGTCCGGGCAGTTGTATCTGGTCGGCGGTGTCTCACACGGAGGTCGCATCGATCGTGACTACGAGACGTCTAACGCAGGACCTTTCGTCCCGAGCATAGGTCTTGGCGGCGGGCTCGGGATCGAGATTGTACTTTTCGAGCATTTTTCGTTTCCAATCGAAGTTCTGTACGCCGGCGTCTGGGAGGGTATCGATCGCCCGTTTAACGAACAGATACGGATCGATCTCGTTCCTCAGACCGGTTTTCGCTATCGATACTGATCGTTTTCTGTTTCTCGACGTGCGTCATTTCCCGGGTTATACTCTCGTGTATGAGGGATATGCAGAAAAACAGGTCTATTTTCGCAACGTATACCAGAAACAGTCGGTCGACCGAGCGCAGTAAGCGAATTTTTAGAGCATTCGGCACGTTTTTCGTTACCGCATTCTGCGTAATGCTCGTTTTATCCTGTAACAGAGGCATCGATAGAGCAGACGGGGTGTATCGGGGTTACGCCGATGAGGTAAACGAGTACGGCTGGACTGCAGCTCTCGAGCTCAGCCTCCGGGATGGTACGGTCGTCGACGCGTATCTGGATATGATCGGGAACCAGGGAGAGCTTCTGCGGCACGAGCTGTACGCGCAGCAGGCCATCGAAGCGGAATACGGCGACCCGATTATCAGCGTGCTCGACCGTCTCACTGAAGCTATCGTTGCGACCAACGGAGGTACAGGGTCTGTTTCGAGTTCGATTCCAGGTCTGACCGAGCAGTTTCGTTCGCTCTCAACGGCACTGCTCAGTCGTGCAGAGACAGGCGACACGACGCCAGTGCTCGTTGAGACAGGAGCAGGTGGGAGCCCGGCACCCGCAGATCTCCTTGAGGCTTCGTTTTCACCGGATGCCCGCACCGATCTCAGGCGAGCCGTCCGTGGAGGTACCGCTGATCCCGGTGTATACGCCGGGGGCTTCGCCGCAGTAGCGAGTCACTATGCCGCCGTCGACGCGGCCATGGACATTCTTGAAGCCGGTGGTACCGCTGCGGATGCGGTATTTACCATGGCAACCATGATCTCGGTCGTTGAACCCTTTCTCTCGCATGCCCTCGGTGGAGGAAGCTGGATTCTGTACTTCGACGCTATCGATGGCAACGTACACGCCATAGACGGGGTCGGACCGGTCCCGATGGCTGCAACACCGGAGTTTTTCCAGGAAAACGATCGCCATCGTACAAACGGTATTCACCGATCGAACGTTCCCGGTGCGTGGGCAGGCTATATCGCACTTCTCGAAGAGTTCGGCAGTCTTCCTCTCGACGACCTCCTTGCTCCGGCGATCGATACTGCCCGGAACGGGTTCACGGTCACCAGCCAGATGATGAACTGGCTTCCTTCACGGTCCAGCTTTATTTCGACCCTCCCTGATTCCGCTGAGGTATTTCTTCCCGGCGGTGAACTGCCCGAGGTCGGGGATACGCTTGTAAACGAGAACCTCAGTCGCACATTCGAAGGTCTCGCCGACGCGTACCGCTCGGCCCGTATTCGCGGTGAGCGTACAGCGCTACGATCCTCGCTCGACTATTTCTATCGAGGCCCTGTTGCCGAGGAAATCGTTCGCTTCTCAAACGAAAACGGAGGACTCTTCGCCTTAACGGACTTCTCCGAGTTTACCGATTTCGGTCTTGTTGACCCGATTTCCATCGACTACCGGGGGCTGCAGGTTTTTCAGGCTCCTCCAAACAGTCAGGGGATTACACAGCTTCAGGCGCTGCGTATTCTGGAAGGTTTTGACTTCTCGGAGCGTGAGGCGCTCGATGCAGACAGCATACACATGATGGCAGAAGCAATTAAGCTGGCCTTTGCGGACCGAAACCGTTACGTTGCCGATCCTGCTTTCGTCGATGTTCCCGTTGATCTCCTTCTCGGTGATGAGCACATACGCGCACAGCGGGATATGATTTCCATGACGGCATCTCTCGAGCATCCCATCGACGATGTTCTCGGAATCGCGCCGGCCAGTGGGACCAATACATCAACCTTTCATGTCGTGGACCGCTACGGAAACGTGGCGGCAATTACGTCCTCGATCGGGGCGAGTTTTATGATTGCCGGTGAAACCGGAATCACCTTCAACGAACGCCTTTCATTCATGGAGTCCGATCCGGACGACATTAATCGCATCGAACCGGGGAAAAAGGTCAGACATTCGGCGGGTCCGTATCTCGTCCTGAGGGAAGGAGCTCCCTACATCGCCGGAGGGAACACGGGTGCTGACTTTCAGCCACAGGGACAGTTACAGCAGTTCATGCATATCGTCGAGTTCGGCATGCACCCTCAGGATGCCGTAGACATGCCGCGTTTTCAGCCCCAGGCGTTTGCCGCGACAAACTTTCCCTTTGCTGCCCAGACGCGGCTTGCCCTGGAACAGGACCGGTTTCCCCAGGAGGTGTGGGACAGTCTTGAGGCTCGTGGTCAGCGTGTCGAATGGGCTGGGTACTTTGGCCGGCAGAACGTCATCGTCGTGGAAGATCACGCGAGCGGTGATATTCTCACCGGTGCTGAGAGCAGGGAAGAAGATGCTCGCGGCAGGGTAGGACGGCCGTAGAGCTGATGCTCTGACGTATGCCGGTGCGGCCGATCCTGCCGAACACGTGTGACCGGCCCGCGCCTGCGACAATGACGCAGGGGTGATTTGATCAGGGTGATAATGCCTGTGCGACGTGACCGGCGACCACCCGATTGCGGCCACTTTCCTTGCCGCAATAGAGCGCTTCATCGGCGTCTTTCAGGACCTCGTTTATGACTGATGCGCCCGTACAGACGGAAACACCAATAGTGCAGGTTACTGGTGTCGGCGTGCCTGCCTTCACGTGCACGTCATTCTGCAGGTTCAGGCGCATCTTCTCCGCGACGGTCATGGCTCCATGGAGATCGGCGCGCGGCAGGATTGCCAGGAACTCTTCACCGCCCCAGCGAGCGAGAAAATCATCCGCCCGCATATTGCGGCGAAGACTGTCTGCTGCGTGTTTGAGAACGAGATCACCACGGTCATGGCCCAGGGTGTCGTTTATTTTTTTGAAATGATCCAGATCAAGCAGTAGAACGGCGAATGTGCCACCGCCGCGCTCAAGGTGCATGTGTTGCAGATCCAGCGTTGCCTGAGCCTCACGACGATTCGCGATGCCGGTCAGAGCATCCTTGCGTGCAAGCGTGTCGAGTTGCACGTTCTGTATCTGCAGTTCGTGTTGGACCCGTCCGATTGCCTTTCCATAGAAGAATGAAAGTAAGGAAAGGATTGTCGCGCCGAACAGGAGATTGCCGTACCTGAACCAGAGGACAAAGGGGCGTGGGTCCTCCGCGTACAGACGCCCGGCAGTCCACGCAAGGGTAACGTATACAACAGCGACAAATATCGAGCTGGCAACACGATACTGCAGCGGCCAGGGATCAAAGAAATATACCAGCGGTACAAGGGTAAGCACGTAGATATGAAAACCAGATGACCAGCCGAGGATGGCTGTCGCAACCCACGCGTGTATGATCACTTCGGCCAGGCCGATCATCATTACGGCGACGTATGCCCGGCGACGGTTCAGTGCCAGGGCAGTTGCATAAATAGATACGCTGGCAATATTTATGGCAACGAGTATGGGAATGTCGGCTGCCCAGACTGCCACGAGAATCACGAGATGTCCGGCTAACGCAAGCTTTGCCAGATGGCGGAGAAGGTTCTGCGACTGATGTATTGCCACCGGCGCTGGTGGGTTCAGGGCAGAGCCACTCGCTACCATGATGCCTGAGTATATGGCATGTAGCCCACGTCTGTGAACAGGTCGCGAATCAGTCACGAAATCAGAGCCGATTGTAGAGTCGAACCGTTTCCGCCGCGATGTGATCCCAGCTGAAGTGCTCGACAGCCCGTCGCCGTCCTTCGGTGCCGTAGCTGCGTGCGCGTTCGGGATCGCGAAGTACCGTGTTTATGCTCTGTGCAAGCTTCCGCGCGTACTGTTCCGGGTCACGAGGGGTAAATGTATCGGGGATCAGATCCGGATCAACGAGAATTCCGGTCTCGCCGTCGACGACAACTTCCGGGATGCCTCCGACCGACGAGGACACAACCGGTGCTTCGCAGGCCATTGCCTCCAGATTGATGATGCCAAATGGCTCGTACACGCTTGGACAGCAGAACACACTGGCGTGACTGTACAGGCCGACCTTCTCCTCGACTGAAAGCATCTCCTGAATCCAGAATATCGCATCGTGAGCGTTCTGGGCGGCGGCGATGTGCTCCTGCATTTCCCGGGCGATCTCCGGAGTATCGGGGGCACCGGCGACGAGCACAATCTGTGCTTCAGGGTCTATATGTCTGATGGCGTCGACAAAGTGGATAATGCCTTTCTGCCGCGTAATTCGTCCGACAAAAAGCACATAGGGTCGGCTGTCATCGATTCCGAAGCGATCGGGAATCTCGCGGCTGAGTACCGGTCGGTACTCGTTCGCGTCTATGCCGTTGTAGATGACTTCGATCTTGCCGGAAGCCCCGGGATACACCTTCTCGATGTCTCGTGCTGTCTCGTTCGACACGGCTATTACTCGGTCTGCGGTCTCAATGGCCTGTCGTTCTACCCAGCTGCTGACTTGATATGCTCCGCCCAGTTGCTCTCGTTTCCATGGACGCAGCGGTTCCAGCGAGTGAGCGGTCACAACGAGGGGAACCTCCCAGAGCTCCCGGGCGATCAGCCCCGCCAGGTAGGTATACCAGGTATGGCAGTGCACAACATCAGCTTCGAGGTCGTCGCGGATCATCGCCATATTTGTGGTCAGGGCGTTGAACGCGCTGCGGTGCTCCGGCCTGCCGTGCGACTCTAGTGCCGTCCATGGCCGATATCCCCGCACGGACAGCCCGTCGGATGCTGCCTCCTGATCCCCGAAACACCTGACGTCAACCTGTATCAGCTTGCTGAGGGCCCGACTGAGATAGTCAACGTGAACACCCGCCCCTCCGTAGATCTCAGGGGGGTATTCATTGGTGCACAACACTATCCTGCTCACGCTTTTTTTTGACATTCTTACCGCGCCTCCACCGTCCGATCGAAGATACCCGGTTGTCGCCACCGGAAGTGTATCCTGCAACCTCTGTGCGCTGATTGTAGCCTTGTTTTTTTGTATTGGGAATCCAGCGCCCCTCGCGCGCGCCTGGTCTCCCGTAGTTCGACCGCGATTATCGCTTGTATTGCAGGCCGTATCAGAATATGCTGACTCAAGATCAGCCCCGAGAGGAACGCATAATGGCCCCAGTGGAGCAGTTACAGTTAGTAAGTTTTCAGCTCGGCCCGGAGAAGTACGGCATCAACATCATGGATGTTGAAGGTATCGTTAAGGTCGAGGATGTTCGCCCGATTCCCAACGCTCCGGCATACGTGGAAGGGATTTTCAATCTCCGGGGCGACATAATACCCGTCATCAACCTGCATCGCCGTTTCCAGATTCAGGCGGCTGAGCTCGAAGAAGGTGACGAGCTGCTCAGTGGCTTTGTTATAATCAACCTCGACGGAGTTCAGCTCGCGGTCGTGATCGACAAAGTCGATCGGGTCGTTTCGGTGGACCGGAGCAGCATTCAGCGCCCTCCCGAGATGATCTCGGGAATCGGCGCCGAGTACATCGAAGGCGTCGTCCATCGTGACGAGACCTATCTCATCATCCTGAATATCCGACGACTGTTTAATGTTCGCGAGCTGCAGCAGCTTGAACGAATCAGCAGTTGAGTACGAAAGCACTACATATGCCTATATCAATCATACGTCCTTCAATACGTCGAAAAGACATGGATTCGGTTCTGACGTGCATGGTCTCCGACCGCCTCGGACCCGGAGAACTGCTTCAGGATTTCGGCAAGAATCTTTCATCGCTGTTCTCGGGCACCCTTGGAATCGCAGTCAGAGAGTACGCTCGAGCGATCGACCTTGCGTTTCAGGCGCTTTCATGCGAGGAAGGCATCTCCGTTCTGATATCACCGCTTGCTCCGGACAGCTATCGCGAAGTTCTCGAGGCAAGCGGGTTTACCGCGGTGTACGGTGACGTTGATCCCGCGGACGGAACCCTCGATATTGCCGCTGCCCTCGAACGTATACAGGAACAGTCTATCGACGTGCTGGTATCGACAGCCCCGCTCGGGATTATGCCGGATCTTACTCCAGTGCTTGAACTCGGCGTACCGGTGATCGAAGATGTATCGCACTGTCTTGGCGCGAAGCGGGGTGAGGTTTCTGCCGGCAGTTCGGGACGCGTGGTCGTCATGAGCCTTGAACCGGACGATATCATTACAACCGGTGGTGGAGCCGCGGTGATTGCCCGGGGACCGAAGGAGCGCGCGGCACTCAAGCGCGCGATTGACGGAGCAAGCAGTTTCAGCCTCCTTCCCGACATGAACGCAGCGCTTGGGATCGCACAGCTGAAAGAGCTGCCTCGGTATCTCGCCCGTCGGAGCGAAATCGCTGAACGGTTCGCAGCCCAGGTCTTGCGTTCAAGCAGGCACCGGGGCCTTGTTACACCCGCCACCGAAGGCGCTGCAGGGCATCTGTATCCGGTTCTGCTCAATAGTTCGGTGAAGGATGTAATTGCCTACGCAAAGAAGAATGACGTTGAGGTCATTCCCGCCTTTGATGACTCCATAATTGCAGCCGGTGAGCGCCGAAGCGCCGAGGCTTCCGAGGATGGAACGGTCACGGATCAGTCCTCCGACGGCGATTCGCGCCTGCTGAGCGCAGAGCAGTTTCCTTCAGCGTACAGCCTGTTTCTGCGCTGTGTTCTATTCCCGCTGTATCCGAGTCTGACGAACCGGGAAGTGGAGCATGTCGGAAAGGTGCTTTCCACGCTTCCCTGACCGCGATATAGTGAAGTTGATTGTGGAAACCCGTACCGAAACGCCTCTCGACACAGCTCCCATATCCGTTTCCCGCGTACTCGTGTTCGCCAATGGCGAAAAACCGCAGGCCGTAGAGCTGGCCGATCGGATCAGTGAGACCCTTACGGCGGAGAACATATCGGTGTTTCGCATGTCGCTCGGCCAGAATGTTGCCGAAGAGATTTCGCTCGATACCATCGACATGGTCGTTAGCCTTGGTGGCGACGGCACCGTTCTTACCTGCGCGCGCGCCATCGCTGAATACGACATCCCCATCCTCGCGGTGAATCTCGGGCAGTTCGGCTTCATAACCGAAATCAGGCAGGATGAATGGTACGATGCCTTCCACGCGTTTCTGTCCGGGAATGTCGGGGTAAGCCGGCGACTCATGATAGAGGTGCGACTGTTTCGCGACGAAGTCTGTATCGCGACCTGTACCGGGCTGAATGAGATGGTCGTCGCTGCAACCGGTATATCCAAAATCGTTAATCTCACCGCCTCGACGAGCAGAGGTCGTCTCGGTTCCTATCGCGCCGATGGCTTACTGGTAGCGACTCCCACCGGTTCGACTGCCTATTCTGCGGCTGCCGGGGGGCCTATTCTACATCCGGATCTCGACGCAATGATACTGAATCCTATTTGTCCCTTCACTTTAAGCAATCGAACGCTCGTTATGCCGGGTCATGAAGTAGTGAGGATTCAGGTAGACCACAGTCAGCGGACCGATGTTGTCATGACGGTTGACGGCCAGGAAGCTCACGCGCTCAAGGCTGACGACGTAATCGAAGTGCGTCGGTCACATCATCGTGCCGGCATCATAGAATCGGATCGCCGATCGTTCTACGAAGTCCTCCGCAGTAAACTCCACTGGTCCGGAGGTCGGTGATATCATGATCGAAGAACTGACGATACAGAATTATGCCCTGGTTGATCGCCTGACTATACGTTTCAGCAAAGGCATGAACGTGCTGTCGGGTGAGACAGGTGCGGGAAAGTCAATTCTCGTAGGAGCTCTGTCTCTTCTGCGGGGTGTCAAAGCTGATACCGGCGCCATCCGGGCAGGATCCGAAGAGGCCGTCGTGAGCGGTGTCTTTCGAGTCAGCGGGAATAAACCGGTGGTCGACTGGCTCAGCGAGCACGGAATCTCCGACGACGACGGTAGTGTGGTCGTGCGGCGGACGATAAAATCACAGGGCAGGGGACCGGTCTACGTACAGAGCACACCGGTCACGCGTGCCGATCTCGAAGAGCTTGGTGCGCTCATGTTTGATATACACGGGCAGCATGCCCATCAGACGCTGCTCGTGGAAGACAATCACCGGGTGTTTCTCGATCAGTATGCAGAACTCGCCCCTCGTGTTCAGGCCTTTTCCAGACGCTTTCAGGATGTTGCAAGTCTCAGAAAGCGGCTCGAAAAGCTTGTATCAGATGAACGTGAACGGCTTCGACAGGCCGATATCCTTACCTTCGCAGTCCGCGAGATAGAAGACGCTTCGCTTTCACCGAACGAAGAGGACGAGCTGGAGCAGGAACGGAAAATCCTGTCCCAGCATGAACAGCTCTATGCCGCTGTTGACGCAGTGTGCAACCTGCTGTCGGAGAACCGCGGAGGCGCTCTTCTTCGGGTTCGTGAAGCGCGCAACGCTGTCGAACAGGCGGTTTCTATTGATTCGGATCTCGCTTCCCTGTCGACCCGGCTCGACGATGCATTCTATGAGATCGAGGACGTAGCCGAGACCGTTGGTGAGTACCGGACGTCCATGACGTTCTCTCCTGGCCGGCTCGAAGCAGTCGAAGAGCGGCTTGCGCTGATCCGGAAGCTTGAGAAGAAGTATGGCGACACGATTGCCGACATTCTCACGTATCTGGAGGAAGCTCAGCAGGAGCTTTCAGATCTGTCGAACTGGGAAGAAGACAAGGAACGGTTGAGCGAGGAAATTGCCAGGGGAGAGCAGGAGATCCTTGCCGAGGCCAAAAAGATTTCCGACCTCCGTCGCGCCGCGGCCGAGGAACTGACCGGAACGATCGTGAGCAGTCTCGGAAAGCTCGGCATGCCAAAGACACGTTTTGTGATTTCGGTCGATCGTCGAACAAACGGCTCCGGGAAGCTTGCCTGCGGCCCTCATGGCCTCGACACCGTTTCGTTCAGACTGTCTGCGAACCCCGGTGAGCCGCTGAAGCAGCTACGCTCCATCGCTTCCGGCGGTGAAATCTCACGAGTCATGCTTGCCCTGAAAAGTGCATTTGCCGCCACCGATGAAGTTTCATCGCTGGTATTTGATGAAGTTGACGCCGGAATCGGAGGAGAGGTAGCGGTGCAGGTTGGTGAGTATCTGAAGACCCTCAGCCTGCACAAGCAGATTCTCTGCATCACTCACCTTGCAACGATTGCCGTTCGCGCCGATAATCACCTCAGGGTCGAGAAACGGATTCGCGGTGATCGCACAAGTACTGATGTCCGGGCCGTATCCGGCGAGGAACGGGTAGACGAGATCGCTCGAATGCTTGCCGGCGATACCACGGGAAGCGCCTCGCGATCGCATGCGGAGGATCTGCTTCGCACATACACCTAGGACCGCACAACGGGAGCCATACGGGCAATGGGTAAAATTTCTGCGGTAGCAAAACAGAGATACTCGGAAAAGGTCAAAAAATATAAGGCCGAGGTAGAGCAGATGCTCGGCCGCGAACGGAGTATTGCCAGCACAATCCGCGATGACTCCGATGAAGCCTGTTTCAAGAGACTCGGGCTCGCGGACGAACGTCTTAATCTTGCCTCGCGGTACCTGCTCCTGAATCGGGTTTCCGTTGCCCTTCTCGGTGTTCGTGGTGAGGCGTTTCTGAACGACGCGAGAAAGAGCTGTTACCAGAGCGTTATTTTTCTTGAAGAAACCGTCACCGATCTTATCGATGCAGGGTACAGTGAGTACTCCGAGCAGCTTGAGAGGATAGAGTCGGTACCTGACGATGCGCGATATCGGCTTGTGCGAAAGCTCGGGTTTACCATCGAAGCCGTCGAACAGAGCTTCGGTGAGAACTCGAAATGGAAATGGAGTTTTGTCGAGCTTGAAGGGCGATTCGCGGCCGTGGCGAAAAATATCCTGAACATGAATGCGCTGGTCGCCGGACTTGACCCGCGTTCCGACCATTATGAGGAACGTCTTGCCCATCTTGCGCTGGTAAAGCGTCTGCAGCAGCGTGCAGCCGACCGGTACCGCGAACGCTATGAGCTTTCAACACTCAGGCTCGATGACTTCAAACTTGCGATCGCCCATCTGGCTGCTTTGCGGCGCCTGCATCTCCTGCTTGGAGAGGCGGATCTGGCTGAAACGGTCAAGAAACGAATGGAAGTCTGGAAGCAGAAGATGGATTCCGACGATAAACGTGAATCATCGAATAAGCGGTAGAGGCCCGTTCCTGATCCCCTATGTCAATGCGCTCACGTCTGATCATCATAGTGCTTCTTTTCCCCCTGCTCACGATATCGTTTATCGCCGTATCACCCATCAGGCTTGCGTCTGAACCCTCGCTGGGACTGGTCTCGCTCGTCGCTCCCGGGGAAGCTTCGACGCAGCAGGATGCAGCGGGGATTGCTCACGAATGGTTTCGTGAGCCGACGTCGCGATTCCTTGCTACGAGTCGAACCGCTGAACATGTAGTCGTCATGGACCACCGGGCCTGGCAGGCGGTGCAGATCTCCGATCCGTTGCGGCTTGATCGTTCCGACGCAGGTGCGGTAACCCTGATCGATGGAGCTCCGGCGGTTCTCCGTGCGGGACACGATCCCGCGCGTCTTGTTGACCAGCCGGCAGCCGTCCTGAGAGGGAGTCAGGTCTTTGCGATCGACCGCGACGGATCAGGCTTCGCGTGGCTCGATGGGAACATGAACGTAGCCGGACAGATCCGTCTGGCCGGACCGATCGTCGCGCTCGAAACCTCGCCGGGGCATCTCTGGGTTGCGGATGCGCTCGGTTTCGTCTATCTCTTCGACGGGAGTGATGCTGAGCAGCCCGGTGAGTTCGTATCGCTGCGACGTCCGACCCTTGAATCGGGAGGCGCGGTATACGGGCTGTCGGTAAACCCTGACGGCAGAGCGGCCGTAGTCGAAGGACTGCATCCAGCTCGTGTGACGATTCTGAATCGCAGCGGCGAAGATATCACCGCACGCGAGGTGCTACGTCTCGACGGCTCAATGAATCGACCGCGTCACATTACCTGGGTGTCGGACGACCTTCTCCTTGAAACCGAACGCGGCGTTGCACGAATCGATGCGGGGAGCGGCGACATTACGCCCCGGGATTTGCCTGGCCGGGTCGTCGGACTCGGATGGCTTGAGTCCCTCGATCTGATTCTCGTGCTTACCGACAGCTACGCTTCCGATGCACGGAGCAGGCTCCATATACTGTACGCTGATGATCTGAGCGAACTTTCCACGCTCGTGTTTCCTGCTCCCGCGTATTCGCTTTCATACGACGGACGGCTGGTATCGATTGGACTTGAAGATGTGGTGCTGTTGTATGAAGTCTCAGATTAATGTTCGCACGCTGTGTATCGCCGCGGCTTTCTTCGCGTGTTTCACCGGATACGACTATGTGAGCGCGTGGGAGTGGCCCGCTCCGGACTCCACGCTCCGCGCAGGATTTCTCTCGCCCGAGGGCGGTCTGCCGCTCCGGGGAATCTCATTCGAAGCGACCGACGAACCCCTCCGCGCAGCACACGCCGGCCAGATTACCTTCCGCGGTACGTTTGACCGGTATGCACCTGGATTCGTGCAACCGCAGGGAGGTTTTCTCGCCGTTGACCACGGAAACGGTCTTACGGCGCTGTACACGAACCTCGAATCAGCGAGCTCCGGAGACGAACTTCGCATGCGTGATATCCTCGGTCGGCATGTCGGTGAGCCGATCTATTTTGCGATTTTTGACGTTCAGGAAGGTGTCTACGCTAACCCTCTCGACATTCTCCCTCGACGATGGGATCCCGATCCGCCTCGGATCCCTTCCGTTTTCTTTACGCAGGGGGAGAACAGACGGGCTGCGGGTCCGAGGGTGTCGCTTGCTCGTGGTCCTGCTGACGTATCGGCTGCGGTACAATCCCACCTCATACCGTCTGCGATGCCGGTTCTGCCGGCGCGGATAGAGTACGCGGTCGGCGCACAGATACATCACGTTATGGATCTTGACAGGCTCGTGCCGGGAGTACTTGCCCTTGGACGGCAGCCGGTCGAACGACCGGTAACGCAGACTGCACAGGATGAGAGTCCCATCGTCGTGGCAACCGGTGATACACCGTTTGAGGTACCTGATATAGACGAATCCCAGGTCCCAGGAATTGCCGTTACGGGAACCGTCGAACCGACTGCGGACGACAGTGTCTTCGTGTCCGCCGCTGACCACGATAGCGACCACGGGATCGACGGATCGTCAGACATCATACTCTGGCAGGGCGGATTCCGACGTGCGTCACAGATGTACGACGCCGAAGGCGGCCTCCGCCTCGGTGTAATCAACATCGACGCACGATCGATAAACACCGGTGTCATTGTGTACGACGCGACCGGAAGTCGCGTCCGACGGAACGTAAGCATAGACCCCCTTCGTGGAGAGTGAGTATGAAGACCTTCTCAATGAGCCCATCTGACGCCGAACGGACCGATGAGGTGAGCTGTGTCGTGTGTGGCAGTGTCTCCGACCGACCGTACTGGGATTGTGGTAGTTTCGGCTTTGTGCGGTGTTCTGCCTGTGGTCACGTCTACCAGAACCCGCAGCCGGTATTCGACGACCTTCAGAACAGGTATCAGGATGACTACTTTGATTACGAGCTTGAAAACGACGCCTCGTTTCTCGATCTGATGCTTCGCGGTCTCAGCGACATCGATTTTGACGCTCTTACGGAGTCATTGCCACGGCCGCGGCGCTTTCTCGATGTGGGGTGCGCGACTGGTGCACTTCTACAGCACCTCAAAACAGAGGACTGGCAGGTCGAAGGCGTCGAGATCTGTGTGCCTGCGGCTGAGTACGGCAGAACGGTACGAAACGTTGACATTCACGTCGGAACCCTTGACCGCATCGAGTTCACGCAGGGCCTCTTCGATGTTGTGCATTATTCTCACGTCATTGAACACGTGCCGGACCCACGACAGTTTCTCCGCGATGTGTGGCAGGTTCTGAGACCGGGCGGCTATACGATCATTGTGACCCCCAACACATCCGGTTTTCAGGCGAAACTCTTCGGTGCGCGATGGCGTTCGGCCATCGCCGATCATCTGAACCTTTTTTCTACGAAGAACCTGAAGCGCATCGTTCTGGAAAGCGGCTTCGATGTTGTCGCACATCGAACCTGGGGCGGGGTCGCGCAGGGTATGGCTCCGCGCTGGATCAAACATCCGGCCGACAGACTTGCGAAGCCTCTTGGATTTGGCGATGTCGTTCTTGTCCTTGCGCAGAAGCCGCTCGCTTGACGCGGCCGAGGGTATTTTCCTACGATACGTGCGAGCTGCACTTGCAGTGGGGGATTTTGAATGACACGTGAGCGTCTTGCCGGGCTGAGTGAAGAACTGTTGCACAAACTGGCCGACAAACTGGATGTAGATATACCCGATGACGCCGAACCTGGCGAACTCGTGGATCTCGTGAGCGATGCGCTTGAAGAAGCCCGCGACGATCACAACGAATCCAATAATAACGCGATGCGAGTGGAAGAACGGAAGTACGAGCTCGCACGGTTTTTCTCCGAGAAGGATCTTTCGCCGGTTGATGACGACGAGAACGATCTGCCGGAACGGTACAATGAGACGCGTATGCATTTGATGGTGCGTGACCCTGCCTGGGCATTCTGTTACTGGGACGTGCGGGACGAGCAGCTGGTGAGCGTTACCGCTGATCCCGAGTTTGAGGAACTGATTCTTCGAATCGTGGAAATGGACAGCCTTTCCTTCGACGACCACACCGTTGTTGATTCTTTCGAGATACCCGTCCGGCTGAATGACAAGAGCCGTTACATTAATCTTCCCCGACAGGACACGAGCTATTACACCGAACTGTCTGCCTTGTGTGGGGATCGACACATCTCGATTTGCAGAAGTAACCCGATTTCTGTTCCGAGAGGAGGCCTTCCGGATGCGGTTTCCGACGCAGATGCTGTCGATGATCGAAAAGATCGCGTCCTCGCTCTCTCCGGGCTCGAGCAACTCGGTGTTCCCCGTTTCGGTTCTGACATACCAGGCAGGATCATATCTCTTATTGATCGCTATGCGGGCAATGAGTAAGCTGGAAATCCACGGTACAAAATTATGAAATACGGCTCGGTAATGCTTCTTCTCCATGCTCATCTACCTTTCGTTAGGCACCCGGAACACGATTCGTTCCTGGAAGAGATGTGGCTTTTTGAGGCGATTTCAGAAACCTATCTGCCCATACTCGGCATGCTCGACAGACTCGAGCGGGATGACGTATCCGGTTCGTTCTGCATAAGTTTCAGTCCAACCCTGGTCTCCATGCTGAACGACGAGTTGCTGCAGAATCGATACATCGCGCATCTCGACAGGCTTATCGAACTCGGGCATAAGGAATGCGAGCGAACCATTGCTGATCCGGAGTTCGCACAGCCGGCAGCGATGTACCTCGACATGTATACCCGGTGTCGCACCGCCTTTGTAGACACCTATGACCGGGATATCATCGCCCGATTCCGGCATCACGCCGAAGCAGGACGCATACAGGCCATTACGACACTGGCATCGCACCCCTTTGCTCCCATGTATCAGGATAGTGACGCAGCCATACGGGTGCAGATACAGGTCGCCATACATGAACACACGGCAGTCTTTGGAAAACGCCCGAAAGGCTTCTGGCTTCCCGAATGTGGTTACTATCCCGGCATCGAGGATCTGTTCGATGAATTCGGCATCACGTTCTTCTTTGTTGCCGCCCACGCGCTTCTGTTTGGTGAGGAACCTGCCGAATGCGGCGTGTACGCCCCGGTTCAGTGCTCGAACGGCGTTCTCGCCTTCGGACGCGACATGGCGAGCGCCAATGCGGTGTGGTCAGAATCTGAAGGGTACCCTGGAGATCCCGAGTACCGGGAGTTCTATCGCGATATAGGTCATGATCTTCCGCTCGACTACATCGCACCCTATATTCATCTCCAGAGTGAACGGATCAATACCGGGTACAAGTACTACGCGATCACCGGCAAGACCGATCAGAAACGGCCATATCTTCCTGCCCGGGCCAGTGAGAAGGCTGTGTCGCACGCTGAGAACTTTCTGTTCAAACAGGTCAGGCAGTGCCGCATCGTGGGCCCTCTCATGGACAATGTACCGGTAGTTGTCTGTCCGTATGACGCCGAACTGTTCGGACACTGGTGGTTTGAAGGTGTGCAATGGCTTGAAGCCCTGTTTCGGCGCGGCCACAAGGCGGCCATTGCTGACGAAGACTGGGTCGAGTTCGTTACGCCACAACAATACATGCAGACACACAACGGTTTTCAGGTCCTTGACCCCGTTCTTTCGAGCTGGGGGAACAAGGGCTACGGAGAAGTGTGGCTTGACGGTTCCAATGACTGGATCTACCGACATACGCATAAGGCGGTCGAGCGAATGATAGACCTGGTCAAGCGCTATCCGAACGAAACCGGCCTCAAACAGCGTGCGCTCAATCAGGCCGCCCGCGAAGTCCTTCTCAGTCAGGCATCAGACTGGCCGTTCATAATCCGATCGGGAACTGCCGTCAGCTACGCGGAGGCACGGGTTAAGGAACACATACGCAACTTCACCCACATCTATGACAGCCTTAGCGGCGGCATGATTTCGACTGAATGGCTCACTAAGGTCGAACGCCGCAACAACTGTTTTGCCGATATTGACTATCGGCTCTTCGGGCGCCCCTGATCCGGGGCCGTCCCGCGATACTACTACACATACATATACCACTTCTCGCCCGGTAGACCGAATCTGTGCACTTTATTCTGTCTACTGTGATTGACATAGGCCATTTCTCACGTAAGATGACAGTGTCAGTGGGAAAAAGTGGGAATTAATAGGGGAAAGTGGTGAATAAGGGATGCTGACCGGCGAATTTCGGAACTCCCTCGATGAAAAAGGGCGTCTGCTCATACCATCTCGGATTCGAAACGAAATTGCCGGCAATCTTCTCGTACTCACACGGGGCATGGATCATTGCCTCTGGCTTTTTCCTCCTGCTGAGTGGACTGCTCTCAGCGAGAGTCTTATGCGGGCAGCGAGCCCGTTTACCAAGAAGGCGCGAATGATGCAGCGACGCATCATTGCGCCGGCACAGGAGGTGGAACTCGATAAAGCAGGGCGCGTAAATATTCCGTCGAGTCTGATGCAGTCGGCAGGCCTGAAGAGGGACTGTGCGATCCTCGGAATCAACAGATATCTGGAGATATGGGATGTTGAAGCGTACGATGCGTACCTTGAAGAGACTGAGCCGGAGTTTCAGCAGGCGGCTGAAGAACTGGGAGGGTTCGTTTCCTTTTTCGACGCGGAATCACAATAAATGGAACGGTCACATGTACCTGTTCTGCCGGCAGAGATCGTCGAGTTTCTGAAACCCGATACGACGAATGCCGGGCCTGTTGTTGATTGCACCCTCGGAGAAGGCGGACATTCAGCGCTGCTCCTTGAGCATGCTCCTGACTCACGTCTTATTGGTGTGGATGCGGATGCGACCATGATTGAGCGGGCCAGACATTTTCTGGGGCCGCGTGCGTCGCAGGTGGAGTTTGTGTGCGCCTGGTATGATGACTTCTGGTTGTCATACACAGGCGCCCGACCTCATCGCATCCTCTTCGATCTTGGCATCAGTACTTTCCATCTCGCAGGTTCAGGCCGTGGCTTTACGTTCCGGGAGGATGAGCCACTGGACATGCGTCTCTCCGATTCCGTCATGAGTGCAGCCGAGCTGCTGTCGGGTATTTCGCAGGAAGATCTGGCCGACATCATTTATGTGTTTGGCGAGGAGCGGTACAGTCGTCGCATTGCAGCTGCGATCGTTCGTGTCAGGAGCGCTGGTGGTCTTCGCACTACCGGTGATCTGGTTGAAACGGTAACGTCGGCAGTGCCTGCGGCGTACCGTCGCGGGCGCATCAATCCGGCGACGAGGACCTTTCAGGCCCTCCGTATCGCGGTCAACGCCGAGCTGGAGCGTCTCCGGACGGCTCTTCCACGAGCGCTCGCAGCCTTGTCTCCCGATCACGGTCGCATGGCAGTCATTACGTTTCACAGCCTTGAAGACCGGCTGGTAAAATGGGCGTTTCGAGCTGCATCCGGTGACGAATCGGCTGTCGGTCGCTCTGCGGTCACGGCAAAGCACTCTACTGCTTCGAAGTTCGCGCCGAAACTAATAGATACGGTGGCAATGCCTGAGGGTGAGCGAATAACGATTCTTACCCGCAGGCCTGTTGTGCCATCGTACGAGGAAGTCGCCGGAAATCCGGCCTCTCGAAGCGCCAAGCTTCGTGTTGTCGAGAAGACCCGGATCGAGGAGTCATGGTGAAGCGTCTGTCCATTGTTGCCTGGATACTCATAGCTCTTGTGCCGGTTCTTCTCTTCGTCAACGCACATCAGGCCTTCCGTTTTGACCGTGTGCAGCGTGAGATCCGCCAGGCGGAGTCTCAACAACGAACTCTGCTTGAGGCAAACAAGCGGGCAATCACCAGCGTATCTGCTCTAAGCTCACCTGCGCGAATAGATCGCCTCTCAAGGGAGGTGTTCGGACTCGAGCAGACCTTCGCCGGCCCCCGCGTGGAAGCGCTGAGTTCCGCATTGGAGCGCAGGCAGTGAGTGCGAAGGCTTTTCCTCGAATCACGTCCGAGTTCTACCTGCAGGTGCTGTCGAATGAAGCTATCCCGCACACCGTGCATTCACGCATGCGGAATGACTTCTTCGGTGTTGTCGTCGATTCCCGCATCACCACCGAAGGCTGTGCGTTCGTTGCGCTTCCGGGCCGCTTTGCCGATGGTCACACCTACGTCCGGGACGCCGTATCGAAAGGTGCCCGTCTTGTTATTGTCCGTGATGATCGGGTCGATGAGGTTCTGCAGGACCTTCAGGAAGACGCTCTGTATCAAAACGTGACCGTTCTGTCGTGCGACGATCCTCTCTACGTCCTGCAACGACTGGCGAGAGCGCATCTCGCCCGCTTTCCCGGTCTGGTAAAAGTCGGTGTCACCGGAAGTAACGGAAAGACGACGACGAAGGAGCTGATCGCTTCGATACTCTCGACTGCCGGGGCGACCTGGCGAAGCAGAGGGAATCTTAACAGCGAAATCGGCCTGCCAATGGCCATGCTCGAAATCGGTTCCGATCATCGTTTCGCCGTATTCGAGATTGCAATGGACGGTATAGGACAGATTGCTCTGCTCACCGAGCTGGTGAGACCTGATTACGCCATCGTTACGAACACCGGTCTTGCGCATACCGAGTTCGTTCATACACGCGAAGGTGTCGCCCGCGAAAAACGCATGATCTTCTCGCAGTTCACCGGAAAGCAGACCGCTTTTATTCCGGATGATGATGAATACGCCTCGGTGCTCGCTGCCGGAGTTCGTGGCCGGATCGTTCGATTCGGATCACGCGCAACACCCGAATTTGGAGGCTACCGTACCCGTGGGCTCGCGGGGGGCGTTCTGTCTTTTGGTGGCCGGAAAATCGCCGTTAACCTGGTCGGCCAGGCAATGGGCATGAACGCGCTCGCGGCTGCCGTCGTCGCTCGCACCATGGGTATCAGTCTCGACAGCATACAGGCGGGGATCGAGGCCGTGCTGCCGATGTTTGGCCGGGCGCAGATTCTCCGTGGTGTCTGCACCGTAATTCTTGACTGCTACAACGCGAATCCTCAATCGATGCACGCGTCGCTTGACCTGTTGTCTGTCGGAGCGGGCAGTCGTCAGGTCTGCGTGCTCGGCTCCATGCTCGAGATCGGTGAGCTCTCGCGCGTAGAGCACGAGCGCGTCGGGGGGCGTGTCGCAATGCTGCCTGTGCAGGCGGTCGTGTTCGTGGGGTCACACATGCGCGATGCGCACCGGGCCTGCGAACATGCGGGTTTCAGCGGCCAGAATTTCTGGGCGGATGACGTTGAGGCCGCGGAACCGCTGGTGCGAAAGGTTGTCCGGTCGGGTGATGTGGTGCTTCTGAAAGGCAGTCGTGCGGTCGGGCTTGAAAAGCTTCTCCCTGTTGTCGATGCAACGCTTTCGGCGACGACACCGGTCGGACAAGGGGAGGCTGTGTAATGGCATCCTACAGTTTCAGCGCTGAACGGGTGCATCTCAAACGATCGGTTGACTCGATGCTGCTTGGCTCGGTGGTTCTTCTGACAGGGACCGGGCTCACGGTCCTCTTCTCCAGTTCGTTCTTCCGCGCCGGGCACCTCTTCGGCGATCCGTATCGATTCTTCCGCACGCAGGGCCTGTTTACGCTGCTCGGAGCGGTGCTCGCAATCCTCCCGGCAACGGTTTCGCTCGACAGGATGCGCAAATTTCTCCCGGTCATGCTTCTTGGAGCGCTCGTACTTATGTCGCTTACCTTTGTTCCTGGCATAGGGGCATCGCTTCAGGGTGCGCGCCGATGGATCTTCGTCTTCGGGCGCAGCTTCCAGCCGAGCGAGCTCGTCAAGCTGGTCATGGTGATCTATCTTGCACATCTCCTGAGTAATAAGCAGGACTCCATGGACGACGCGGTCAACACGCTTTTGCCGCCGTTTCTTGTTCTCGCGTTATTCTCGTTCCTGATTTACGTGCAGAACGACTTCTCGACGGCCGTTTTTGTGTTTGTGCTTGGCATGGCGATGTTTTTCGTAGCAGGCGCTCCGCTGAGATATTTCTTCGGACTGGGCCTCGTTTCGACTCCTCTCGCGGTGATTCTGCTTCTCAGCCGGGAACATCGCGTGCGTCGCCTGCTCGCGTTTCTCGACCCGTCGCTTGACCCCGCGGGTTCCGGTTTCCAGATCCTCGCCGCCGAACGGGCGCTCGAAAGCGGTGGCGCATGGGGGGTCGGTATCGGACTGGGTACACAGAAAATGGGCGCGCTCCCGGAAGTGCATTCGGACTTCGTGTTTGCCGTCGTCGCCGAAGAGCTCGGGCTCGTCGGAGTCGTCGCCATTATCGCCCTGTTTACGGTTTTCGCGTGGAGAGGCTATTACATCGCGATGCGAGCGCCCGATACGTTTCGAAGTTTTCTCGCGTTTGGCGTTACGTCCATGATCGTGTTTCAGGCGCTGCTGAACATCGCCGTCGTGGCCGGGGCTGTGCCGGCAACCGGTGTGCCGTTGCCGTTCTTCAGCTCCGGCGGATCGAGCATGCTTGTCACTCTGCTTGCGTGTGGTTTCCTGTTGAATGTTTCACGATCGGTGTCCGATCCGGAGGAGCTCCATGGCTGATGATGCAGTGCGGACTCGCGCACCCGAGGCATGGTCGCAGCCTTCCCACGATGCCAGGTTCCGTTTCGCTCAGAGTGGCACCGATCGGCTTTCAGGTCGGCAGAGTACGCGAAATACGGAGCGCGCCACTGTTCAGGGAGAATCGACCGGTAAGCGCATACGACTCGTTCGAACGCTCATTATCGGTCTCGTACTCACAGTTATTACAATCGCGGCGGGTGAGCTTACATTTCAGCACGTCATAGCCCCGAATCTCGCTATCTCTACGGTGAGAGTCGACGGTGATGTGGTTCTTTCGCGTGAGCAGCTTCTGGAAGCTACAGGCTTATCGGGTCGGGTTCTGTATCTGCACGTAGACACACGCGCGATCGAGCAACGGCTATCGTCACTACCGGCTGTCCGCAGTGCGCACGTGACCCGGGTGTTTCCGGATACGCTCATTATTGACCTTCAGGGTCGAACGCCTCTGTTTGTGATCGACGTGGCAACGGACACCGGGGTGATACCCGTGGCCGGCGACCAGGACGGTGTGCTCTTTCGGGATGCACGCGCAGGCGATCTGACACTCCCCATAATCAGCGGGATACAGTTCAGGAACTTCAGCTTCGGAGACGCGCTGCCGGATGAGATACTTGGTCTATTTCAGGATCTGACCGTGCTGCGTCGCGAACACCCCGATCTGTTCAATCTCATAAGCGAGATCCGGCTCGTGCCGGTCGGACGAAGGTTCGAGACGGTGCTCTATCCGCTCAATGCGGCGATACCGGTCCGTCTCGACGCGCGCGCCCGGCCGGAGACTTACGAACAGGCGCTGCGCATCATCAGTTACGTACGTGCTGAGTACGGAGAAGAGAACGTGGCCGAGATAGACTTGCGTGGTCGCGATGTGGTCTATACCCTGCGGGGAGAGGGCGATTCATGGCGATAGACTCCACAATAGTGGCGCTTGATATAGGAACCAGTAAGGTCTGTGCGGTCATCGCTGAAATGACCGAGACAGGAGAAGCGGAGTTTCTGGGTATGGGTGTTGCTGCGTCCTCGGGACTTCGACGAGGTGTCGTCATCAATATCGAAGCAACCTTGCGAAGTGTCGCTGAAGCCATAGAGGAAGCGGAGCAGAACGCAGGCCGTGAAGTACAGGCTGTTGTCACCGGAGTGGCCGGCGGGCACGTCGAGGGAATGAACTCACGTGGCGTTGTGGCTGTGACCGGGCGCGGACGGGAGATTACACAGGTTGATGTCGATCGGGTCATTGACGCCGCTCGAGCGGTGGTCATTCCCATGGACAGGGAGATACTTCACGTCATTCCGCAGGAGTTCATCGTGGATGATCAGGCGGGAATCCGGAACCCGCTCGACATGATCGGTGTTCGGCTCGAATGCGAAGTTCACATCATTACCGGAAGCGTGACCAGCGCACAGAACCTGGTCAAATGCATCAATCGGGCAGGGTTTCGAGTCGATCACATGGTCCTCGACGGCCTCGCTTCGGCAGGTTCGGTGCTTTCCACCGATGAACGCGAGTTAGGTGTACTGCTACTCGACCTCGGCGGCGGGACAACCGACATGCTCGTCTACTCGGATGGAGCTCCGTATTACACCGGGGTCGTCGGAATAGGCGGAGCGCAGGTGACGAACGACATTTCCATCATGCTGAAAACACCGGTGGACAGTGCGGAGCGCATCAAGCGTGAAGCGGGTTGCTGTTACGTGGATATGGTCGACGACAATGAGCCCGTCATTATTCCCGGTGTCGGCGGGCGGCCGCCGCTTTCGATTCAGCGTCGCGGCCTCGCAGAGATCATTCAGCCGCGAATGGAAGAGATCTTCGGCATGGTCAGGGAAAAGCTCGACAGGAAGGGCTACCTGCGATCTATCGGCGGGGGTGTCGTCCTGACCGGTGGTGGAGCGTTAATGCCCGGAGCGGTTGATCTCGCGCAGGACATCTTCGGGAGTCCTGCGAGAATCGGGCGCCCCATGGACCGTAAAGGTCTGCCTGAAGCCTATCAGCGACCCGAGTTTGCGACTGCAGTCGGACTCGTGCACTACGCCGCGGCACAGATGGATCCGGTGCGGATCGATTCCGGACGGAGGGAAGGAGGTCGTACCTTGCAGACACTGGGGAAATGGATACGGAATTTTTTTGAGTAATCGATTCAACCGACAAAACACATAAGTCAGCTGAATAGACTTGGGAGGGGCTATGAAGTTCGAAATTCTTGATAATGGAAGCGGGTTTGACCACGAAGTCGGAAGTCCGACGATCATTAAGGTAATAGGCGTCGGTGGTGGCGGTGGTAACGCCGTAAACCGCATGATCGCCGCCGGCCTGCGAAACGTCGAGTTTGTAGCGGTGAATACCGATCTGCAGGCCCTGCAGCGGTCTCACGCTGAAACCAGGATGCCGCTGGGAAGTAAACTCACGGGAGGACTCGGCGCCGGTGGTGACCCCTCCGTCGGTGAAAAGGCTGCTCAGGAAGACCGCGAGGAGATCAAGGACCTGATACAGGGTGCCGACATGGTCTTCATTACCGCAGGTATGGGCGGAGGAACCGGAACCGGTGCAGCACCGGTCATCGCGGGCATCGCCCGTGAAATGGGTATCCTGACCGTTGCGGTTGTAACGCGGCCGTTTAACCACGAAGGAAAGTACAAGTCAAGGCTGGCAGACGACGGAATCGCGCGTCTCAGGGAGCATTGCGATACCCTGATCACAATTCCGAACCAGCATCTGCTGAAGATCGTCGACCGACGCACCCCCATGACGCAGGCGCTGCGCATCGCTGATGACGTATTGCGTCAGGGTGTACAGGGTATCTCTGACCTCATAACCCGTCCGGGCGACATAAACATCGACTTTGCCGATGTACGGACGATCATGAAGGGCAATGGTGATGCACTCATGGGCATCGGAAACGGGGAAGGCGATAATCGGGCAGTCGATGCCGCGACCAATGCCATCAATAATCCGCTTCTCGAAGACGCCCGTATCGAGGGGTCCAAAGGTCTGCTGGTAAACGTAACCGGGGGTCCCGACTTCTCGCTCACTGAGTACGAGGAAGTACTCAATATCATTACCAGCAATGCGGACGACGATGCCCTCATTATTGCCGGTACCACGATCGACGAAACCCTCGATGATGAGGTCAAGGTAACGGTCATCGCGACCGGTTTTTCATCGGACGACATTCCCCGGCGGGCCCCGGAGTCGGAGGACCGTTCCAAAAGCGAGTACATCAGTCTCGAAGAATGGGTCAATATGACAAGCGGTCGCACCCAGCGGGACCACTCCGGAGAGCTGTTTGAGAGCGACAGTCCTGAGAATCAGGAGCTCGGCGTGCCGGCTGTCCTGCGCTATCGGCGGTCTTCAGGCGGAGGGCAGGGTGCGTGAGTCGTCGGCCGTAGCAACGTCACGTGATACACTTGAGAGATTCGAAGACTACCTGTCTGTCGAGCTCAGGCTGAGTCGACAGACGGTCGAGACCTACATGCGGGAATGCAGGATGCTGTCCCGTTTCGCAGCCGTTCAGAAGGTGGACGTCGCCGATCTTGATACCGACACGATCGTGTCCTACCTCGTCAGTCGTCGAGGTGAGAACGGTGTTGATCAGCGTACGGTTGCAAAGATCATAAGCGCGATACGTGCGATGTATCACTTCCTCGTGATCGATGACTACCGACCGGACAATCCCGCCCTGCTGCTTGAAGTACCACGCGCCGAACAGCGGATTCCAGGGGTGCTCCGGGTCGAAGAAATAGACGAGCTGCTCGCGAGCATTGACTGTTCGACACCTCGCGGTATGCGCGATCGAGCTCTGTTCGAGCTGATCTATTCCTGCGGGCTGCGGATCTCGGAGGCCGTTGAGCTACGTTTGAACAGCATATACCTCAGAGAAGGCGTGGTGCGGGTGAGGGGTAAGGGCGATCGCGAACGTCTGGTTCCACTCGGAGAGGAAGCGGTGCAGCGCTTGTCGGATTACCTCGAAAAGGGCAGGCCAAAGCTCGTGAGAACAAAAAAGCGCACCGACAGTCTGTTTTTAAACAATCGGGGCGAAGGTTTGAGTCGTAAGGGTATGTGGAAGCGGTTTCGTGAACTCTCGGGAAAGACCGGAATAGACGCGAAGGTTCACACGCTCAGACACAGTTTTGCGACTCATCTTCTGGAGGGAGGTGCGGATCTCCGCAGTGTACAGGAACTTCTTGGTCATCAGGATATTTCCACAACACAGATATACACCCATGTGGACCGGGACGCTCTCGCGGAGTACCACAGAACACACCATCCACGAGGATAGTCAGGGATTATCGGAGAAGGCGTATGCAAGCGAAAGCCATCAGCATAGTGCGTGCAATACTCCTGCTCGGTTCGGCGGGCCTGATGCTCGCCGCGTGCAGGCCCGAACGCGACGGTGCAGTGGACCGTCTGCTCATGACGGAACCCGAAGCGATAGAACGCAGCGAGGCGGATCGGGCGACGATACGCGAGCTTGAGCAGGATGTTGATCGCTATCTTGACGAGGTGGAGTCAACGCTCCGGGCCCTGGGCAATCTTGCTAACGCGCACCGGCTTCTGGCTATGCGTCTGCTCGACCAGCGAATGTACGGGCCGGCGCTGGAACAGTTTGTTCACGCTTCCGAGATTCAGTCGGAGAACCCGACGATATTTTACTACATAGGCGTTTCTGCAGGCCTGCACGCTCAGGCGGCAACAGTCGCAGCAGAACGCGAGGCGAGACTGGACCACGCAGAGCGTGCGTATCGGCGCGCCCTTGAGCTGCGGCCACGGTATACCGCAGCTGCCTACGCACTTTCTGTGCTGCTCGCCTTTGAGCTCGACCGCCCCGAGGACGCGCTTGTCTACGCAGACCGGGCCGTCGAGTCGCAACCGCGGAATGACCGTGCGCACGCCGTCCGCGCCTACGCGCTCGCTACGCTTGGCCGCGTGGAAGAGGCTGTTCGTGCGTACGATCAGGTTATAGAACACGCGGTCGACAACGAGACCCGGGACAGAGCCAGAGCCCTGCAGATGGAGCTTCGCAGCCAATGACTCCGATTACGCCCGTGTTTCTCGCTGTTCACCGCATTACGTCTCTCCGATGCGGTGAAAAGGAAGCCGTACTTACGGCGGTTCGCACGGAGTCGGGGTTTTCGATGCTCGACAAGGACCGGCTTTCGCGGGTTGCGGGACGTGGACTGAAGATCCGCTCGTTCGACCCGGCTGCCCTTCTGCGTGCGGGTGAGCAGGATCTGAGGATCTGCGAGACACGTGGAATTCGGATTTTGCCGGTCTGGTCGACCGGGTACCCGCCGCTTTTACGCGAGACCTTTGATCCGCCATTTCTCCTGTTCGTCCGGGGAGAAATTGCGCCCCCCGATGCACCGCAGTGTGCTGTTGTCGGCACTCGACATCCGTCTGAAGCTGCGCGGCGTGAGGCCCGGCGTTTTGCCTCCGATCTTGCCGGCCACGGTATCCCGGTGGTCAGTGGACTTGCTGCCGGAATCGACGGGGAGGCGCATCGCGGAGCCGTCGATGCCTGCGGTCATACGACTGCGGTGCTTGGAAGCGGTATCGATACCCTGTATCCGGCTTCGCATCGCAGCCTTGCCGGGCGGATGCTTGAGAGCGACGGCGCCATCGTCAGCGAGTATCCACCCGGCACCCCCCCGCTCAAGCATCACTTCCCGCAACGAAACCGGATAATCAGCGGCCTTTCACGCTGGGTCGTGCTGATGGAGGCTCCCGAGCACAGCGGCGCCCTCATTACCGCTGATTATGCTCTGGACCAGGGTCGCGAGTTGTGTGTCCACTCAGTCGGTGTGTCGGCAGGACCGGCAGCAGCCGGAACCCGGGCCCTGTCGGACGAGGGAGCACGGATCGTGGCCGGTGCATCGGATCTCTATGAAGATCCTGCAGACTCCGCATATGCCGAACACGCTGCAGGCAATCGGGGCGGATCCGTTCGACCGGCACATAGCCGTGCGGATATAGGCACGCTGCTTGCCCGCTCGCTCCAGCACGAACTCGCGCTGACGCACAATCAAGGAAGTACCCTGCATGGCAACTGAGAAGCGCGATCTGAACGTCGCACCAGCCCTTTCCGACTCAAGCGTCCGCTTTCTGGAATACCTTCGCGCCGTGCGCAGCATGAGTCCCCAGACGCTGCGGTCCTACGAGGCGGATCTTCGGGCGTTTACTTCGTGGAGGACGGCTTCTGCGCTCGAAGACGTCCCTGAAGATCGCGAGATGCTGCGTGCGTTTGTTGCGGCAGAATCGCGCGCAGGCAAGTCTGCGCGAAGCATTTCCCGTGCCCTGTCCGCCCTGAGCGGACTGTTCCGTTTCGAGCAGAGAATGGGTTTGCGTGAAAACATGCCCACCGAATCGCTGCGGCGGCCGAAGCAGCGGAAGAGTCTTCCTGAGGTTCTTGATCAGAAAGAAATCGAGCAGGTTCTGTGCGTAAAAGGTAACGGGTTGCGGGCACGGCGCGACAAGGCCATACTTGAGATGCTCTACTCGACCGGGTGTCGGGTAGGCGAACTTTGCGGGATTGTGCTTCGGGAGGTCGACATGAGGCGCGGCCGCGTAGTCGTGCACGGAAAGGGCGGGAAGGATCGTGTGGTGTTCCTCGGCGCTCCTGCACGGGAAGCGCTTGCCGCGTATCTGCCCTATCGCGAGGCTTTGCTCAGTCGCCTGGGAAAACAGGGGGCGACCCCATTGTTTGTGAATCTCCGCGGCGGTACATTAAGTTCGCGAGGCGTGTTTGGAATCGTAGAGAAACGGTGCAATGAAGCAGGTATTTCGAAGCGGGTCACCCCGCATACATTCCGCCACAGTTTCGCAACACACGTTCTCGACGAAGGTGCTGACATCCGCGTGGTGCAGGAACTGCTCGGTCACAGCAGGCCTTCCACTACACAGGTGTATACGCATGTGGGCATCGCGGGGCTGAAGCGGATATACTCACAGGCTCATCCGCACGCCCGTTCGGCACGTCGTCCGGAACCACAGGAGAAAGAAAAATGAAACGAATACGTAGTACCACTGTCGTGGCGGTACAGAAAGACGGGAAAACGGCGATGGCCGCCGATGGTCAGGTCACCCTTGGTGAGACGGTTATGAAGGGAAACGCGCGAAAGGTCCGTACCGTCTACGATAACAGCATCCTTGTCGGCTTCGCCGGCGGTACTGCGGACGCTTTCACGCTTTTTGAACGTTTTGAGGCGAAGGTCAAGGAGTATTCCGGCGATCTCATGAGGGCTGCCGTCGAGCTGGCCAAAGAATGGCGGACCGATCGCATGCTTCGAAGACTCGAAGCCCTTCTGCTCGTTGCAAACAGGGAGCGCATGTTTCTTATTTCGGGAAACGGAGATGTCATCGAGCCCGAAGAGGGGGTTCTCGCTATAGGCAGTGGCGGAAGCTACGCTCAGGCCGCCGCCCGGGCGTATCTGGACGGCAGCGACCTGACGGCCGGGGAAATTGCCGAGCGAAGCCTGCGCATTGCCGGTTCCATTTGCATCTATACCAACACGAACGTGATCGTCGAGGAGTTGAACTAGACATGAGAGAGTACCAGGATCTGACGCCACGAGAGATCGTTGCTGAACTCGATAAGTTCATCATCGGTCAGGAAAAAGCCAAAAAAGCCGTTGCGATCGCCTTGAGGAATCGCATGCGTCGCCGGAAACTGCCGGAAGAACTTCGCGATGAGGTTGCGCCGAAGAATATCATCATGATCGGACCGACCGGCGTAGGCAAGACGGAAATTGCAAGACGGCTTTCGAAGCTCACGGGCGCTCCCTTTATCAAGGTTGAAGCGACCAAATACACCGAGGTCGGCTACGTCGGCCGTGACGTAGAGAGCATGATCCGGGACCTCATGAGCGTCGCGGTGAACATCGTGAAGTCCGAGCTGCAGGAGGATGTCCGCGAGGAAGCGGAGAAACGCACCGAAGAGCAGCTTCTCGATCTGCTTCTGCCGGGGGTAAAGAAACCATCGGGGTCTCAGGCGGTCGAGGGAGTCGGGTTCAAGCCCGAGCAGCCGGATTCCGGTGCCGTCGAGGCACAGAGCGCAACCCGGGAGAAGTTTCGTGATCGGCTCAGGCGCGGCGACCTTGACGAGAAAGACGTGGAAATATCGGTAACGAAGAGCAATATGCCGGCCATCGAGATCTTCCAGGGTAGTAGTTTTGAGGAAATGGATCTCAATCTAGGCAACCTTGGCAATCTCTTCGGCGGTAAGAAGAAAAAGAAGCGCATGAGTATTAAACACGCTCGGGACGTGATCATGCAGGAAGAAATGGAGAAACTCGTCGATCAGGAGCAGGTCAGCGAGCTCGCGCGGGATCGTGTCGAGCAGATGGGTATCGTGTTCCTCGACGAAATCGACAAGATTGCCGGTAGCTCCTCCAAGAGCGGAATCGATGTAAGCCGCGAAGGGGTGCAGCGGGATATACTTCCCATCGTTGAGGGCAGTCAGGTGAACACCAAGCACGGTATGGTCGATACCAGCCACATTCTGTTCATCGCAGCCGGTGCCTTTCACATGTCCAAGCCCAGCGACCTGATACCCGAACTCCAGGGGCGGTTTCCGCTCAGAGTCGAGCTTGAGGCTCTCGATGCCGCCGACTTCGTGCGTATTCTTACACAACCGAAGAACGCCCTGATTCGACAGTATACCGAGCTTCTGAAGACCGAGGGAGTCACGCTGGAGTTTCAGGATGATGCGATACAGGAACTATCGACGATTGCCGCCACCGTTAACAGCAAGACCGAGAACATCGGTGCGCGACGCCTGCATACCATCCTTGAGCTTCTGCTTGAGGAGGTGAGTTTTGACGCTCCTGACCTGAAAGGGCAGACAATACCGATTTCCGCGAAATACGTGCAGGAACGGCTTTCGTCGGTGGTTCAGGATCAGGATCTCAGCAGGTTTATCCTGTAGAGCTTAAAAATGCTGTGCAGGTGCCGAAATATATGGAAGGAACCTGCACAAAGATCGGGAGGAATGGATAGCCGTGTTTACGAATAACTCGTGGGGCAGAAACCTGGATGTTCTCCAGCGCACCATGGATGTCAGCATGCTCAGGCAGAATGTCATCGCAAACAACATCGCGAATGCAGATACTCCCGGCTTCAAGCGGAGCTTCGTTAACTTTGAAAGCGGCCTCCGACGTGCGATCGAAAGCGAGAATCGTCCCCGGAGTTTCAACGAGTCGCTGACAAATGAACGGCATATCGCCTTCGAGCGTCCGACCGACTATCGCAGCGTGAGGCCGCGCAGGATTCTCGACTGGGAAACAATGGCCCGGAACAACGGGAACAACGTCGATATCGAAGTTGAGTCAATGAATATGCTGAACAATATGCTCAGTTATCAGCTTATGGCACAGAACGTCGGTGAGCATTTTAACCGGCTGAACATCGTGCTCGGGTAAGGGAAACGTATATGGGACTTTTTTCGACCATTAACATCGCAGCTACAGGCCTCACGGCGCAGCGCCTTCGTCAGGATGTCATTGCCGATAACATCGCCAATGCAAACACGACCAGGACGACCGAGGGTGGGCCATTCCGTCGAAGCCGCATCGTATTCAGGCCTCGTGTCGACCAGCCCTACTGGAGAAGCCAGTTTCTGCCGGAGCGACTCGATAACGGCGTCGGGCAGGGTGTCCGGGTTGTGAACATACAGAAAGACATGGATGCAGATCCGAGACTCGTCTACGATCCGAATCACCCCGACGCTATACTCGACGGACCGCGCGCGGGTTACGTTGAGATGCCAAACGTGAATATCGTCGATGAAATGGTCGATCTCATATCGGCGTCACGAAACTACGAGGCCAATACCCGCGTCATCGATGGTGCGAGATCAATGTTCCAGGGAGCGTTGCAGATCGGTCGTGGTTAGTGGATTCCACCCGGGCTTCCGGGTGTGACTGATCTCTGTGGGAGGGGATGCAGATGAACAACATAGGATCAATGATGACACACGGTTTCAGTCCCGATCAGGTCAGGGGACACGATGTGCCGCTCGCGCGGACGCGCGCAGGGCATTTCGCGGGACCCGGTGATGCTATACAGCAAACTGACGGAGATGAAGCGTTCAGCAGGATGCTGTTTGACAGTCTTGGTGAAGTCAGTCGACTCGAGCAGGCTCACACGGATCTGAGTATTCAGGCGGTAATCGATCCTGATAGCGTGCATCCGCATGACGTGACGATCGCGGCCAATCAGGCAAGTCTGGCTCTGAGCCTGACTCGCAACGTGATTGATCGCGTCGTTCAGGCGTACAGGGAGATCACCAACCTGAGGTGATGACAAGGTGTTGCCACAGACAGGTGGTAGGTACATAATGACTGGGTTGTAGTTCTGATGATGTCCGTTCGCATCGTCAGATCACAACGCTCCGCATACATGCACCCATGGGAGGGGACATGAGTGACTGGATTAAGCAGCGGCGGGAGCAGCTATCAAAGCTGTGGTCCGGATGGACAACCGTCCAGAAAATCGTATTCGCAGGCATAGCAGTAGCTGCCATCGGGGGAACCATAGCGCTTCTCTCGGTGAGTGCCTCACCGAGCAGGGTGCCCCTGCTGACACGTCCGGTAACCGACCCTGATTTTCTCGACCGGATATCATTCCGACTCGACGAAGAGAACGTCGCCTATACTATAGGCAACGACGGTCGCATCTTCGTAGAGAATGAGTCTGCCGCGCGAAGAATGCGGGCTATACTGACCCGTGAACAGCTGGTGCCTCCGCGTACCGACCCCTGGGAACTCTTTGACATAGAGCGCTGGACACAGACAGACTTCGAGCGGAACGTTAATCTGCAACGGTCTATCACCCGCGCCCTTGAACAGCACATCGTCGCGCTCGAAGAGGTGGACGCCGCCAGTGTTTCGCTTGTGATTCCCGGTGATCGTCTGTTCTCCGAGGATCAGCAGCCAGTCACCGCGAGCGTCATAATCGAACCCCGACCCGGTAGCGACATCAGGGAAAATCGCAGGAAAATTGAAGGTATCGAGCGGCTGATCATGTTTGCCGTTGAGGGCCTGCAATCGAGGCATATCACGATCAATGATCGTTCCGGTGTCGTGCTGAACAACTTCGAGTCTTTAGCGGAGTTTGATGACCTGGAGATCAGACGCCGTGAGCTTCAGGTAACACGTGAACTCGAGGAGCGCTACATTTCGAGCATTCGAAGTGCGCTTGAGGGGATTTTCGGTGCAGACCGCGTACGGGTCGCCAATATCAACGTTGACCTGGATTTCGGGAAGTTCACCCGGGAGTCGGAGGAATTCTTTCCGATCATCACCCGACAGAACAACCCGCGCACACCTTTTGATGACAGCGAGTTTGTACTCAATATTCCGCGAAGCGAGCGGGATTTTCTCGAACGGTTTGAGGGTACCGGCTTTAATCCTGAAGGCCCGCCGGGACAGGAGGGGCAGACACCGCCTGAGTATCTTGACCGTGCCGGAGTTGTCGGCAGTTATAATCGGGAAGAGCTGACCCGGAACTTTGAGCTGAACCGCACGGTGACGAATGAGACCGGTGCACCGAGCGTGCAGCGAATATCGGTCGGTGTTGCGCTCGATGGACGCTGGGAATGGGAGTACGATGACAATGGAAACGTTGTCATGAACCCCGATGGAAGTATTTCACGGACCTACACGCCGATTTCACCCGAGGATCTGGAAATCGCGAGAGAGCTCGTCGAAGCAGCTGTCGGGTTCAGTTCCGGACGCGGTGACCAGGTCAGGGTGCAGCATCTTCAGTTCAATCGATCCGCCCAGCACCGCGAGGAAGACGATGTGTTCCGCAGACAGCGGCAGGTACAGCAGATCATACTGTTCAGTCTGCTGGGTCTGGCAGCCCTGCTGGCCCTGTTCATCGTGGTGCGTATCATACAGCGCGAGCTCGAGCGGCGGCGACGCAGACGTGAGGAAGAGCTTGCACGGCAGCATCAGGCAATGAGAGAGGCTGCCCTCAGAAGCGCGGAAGAAGAAGGCACGGAAGTTGAGATGAGTGTCGAAGAGCGGGCGCGCATGGAGATGCACGAAAACGCCATTAATATGGCACGCGAACATCCGGAAGATGTCGCCCAGCTGATTCGCACGTGGTTGATGGAGGAGTAGTATGGCCAAAGGAAGCGCCACAGCCGCAGGAGGCGGTGCACCAAAGAAGGCCGGCGGTCACCGGAAGGAGCTGACCGGTCGTCAGAAGGCTGCAGTGTTTCTCGTAACCATAGGCAGCGAAATCTCAAGCGAGATTTTCAAGCATCTGCGGGAAGACGAGATTGAGACGCTGACCTTCGAAATAGCGCGGCTCGAAACCGTGGATTCGGAGGATCGTGACCGGGTGCTTCAGGAGTTCCAGGAACTCATGATGGCCCAGGACTTCATCACGACCGGGGGTATAGACTACGCCCGCGAGCTTCTCGAAAAGAGCCTGGGCAGTCAGAAGGCCGTCGACATAATCAACCGTCTCACCTCAAGCCTACAGGTCAGACCTTTTGACTTTATCCGGCGCACCGATCCGACGCATCTTCTGAACTTCATACAGCAGGAGCATCCGCAGACAATTGCGCTTATCCTCGCATATCTCGAACCTCAGAAGGCAAGCGTGATTCTCGGCAGCCTTCCTCATGACGTGCAGAGTGACGTCGCCAAACGTATCGCAACTATGGACAGAACCAGTCCCGAAGTTCTTCGTGAGGTTGAACGTGTGCTCGAGAAGAAGCTGTCTACGCTTTCGAGTGAGGACTATACCGCCGCGGGTGGTGTCGAGAGCATCGTCGAGATCCTGAACCTCGTCGACCGTTCGACGGAAAAGGTCATTATCGAGAGCCTTGAAGAAGAAGATCCCGAACTCGCCGAAGAGATCAAGAAGCGCATGTTTGTCTTTGAGGACATCGTCATGCTTGACGACCGCGCCATACAGAAGGTCATGCGCGAAGTGGATACAAGCGAGCTGGCGAAAGCGCTCAAGAGCGTCGATACCGAGGTTCAGGACAAGATCTTCCGTAACATGTCAAAGCGGGCGAGTACGCTGCTGAAAGAAGATATGGAGTATATGGGGCCCATTCGAATGAAAGACGTCGAAGAGTCACAACAGAAGATCGTGAGCATAATCCGGAAACTCGAGGAGCAGGGAGAAATTGTCGTGGCTCGTGCGGGTGAGGACGAGCTTGTCGTCTGAGCCGGTCTGGCCTGCGACGCTACGTGGAGGGTACGGTGGCTAAGAATGTATTTCGCGCACATGAAGTGCGACTCGCCGACAGCAAAGTCTTCGTTCAGCTGCCGGAGCGCGACGTCCCGGCGCTTGCCGTGCCCGAGCTGGAACTGGAAGAATACGCCGGACCAACGGCCGACGACCTGCGACGCGAGGCGGAGCTCTTTCGACAGCAGTGGGAGACCGAAAAAGAGCAGCTCGTCAGCGCCGCCAGAGAGGACGCGGATCGCATCGTCAAGGAAGCGGAGAATCTGGCCTTTGAAGAGGTTCGCACGAAAAGCGAGCACGCACAGAGTCTGAAGAACTCCGCCGAGGAAGACGCCGAGCGAATCAGGGCCGATGCCCGGGAGGAGGCTGAGCGTATTCTTCGCGAAGCGCGCGATGAGTCATCCGAGACGGAACGGAACGCGTACGAGGAAGGTTTCGCCAGGGGGCGTGACGAAGGCTACGCCCAGGGACAGGCGGAAGTGGAGCGCCTCATTGAACGCCTGCATGTGATCATCAATCGTACCATTGAGCGCCGACAGGAAATCATCGAAGAAAGCGAGTCTCAGCTCATACACCTTGTTCTCGAGATCGCCCGGAAAGTCGTCAAAGTCATTAGTGAAAATCAGAAAAATATCGTCGTGAACAACGTTGCCCAGGCGCTTCGCAAGCTGAAGAGCCGTGCAGACGTGACGATACGGGTAAACATTGACGATCTCAACCTCGTTTCGGGTCACGCGAAGGATTTCATTGATCGCATTGAGCGGGTTCAGAATATAAGTGTTCTCGAAGACTCGACGGTCGACCGCGGCGGTTGCATCATCGAGACTGACTTCGGCCAGATCGACGCACGTATCGCATCCCAGCTTCGAGAAATCGAGGATCGCATACTCGAACTCGTACCGATTACCGAACGGCGTAAGAAGATTCGCGATACGGATCGGGATCCGGTCTTTGACCCGGTGGAGTAAGAAGCCATGTCAAGCGTCCTGTTCGGAAAATATTGTGACCTTGTCGACGACATAGACCCGGTAAAATACTCCGGCGTCATAGATCGGGTGCAGGGTCTGCTGCTTGAAAGCATAGGCCCGCAGGCGGTCGTGGGGGAGCTCTGCCGCATCAATCTCGACGACGGGACACGGAGTGTGCCTGCGGAAGTAATCGGGCTACACGGCAATCGTGTTCAGCTTATGGCGTACGAGGATGTTGACGGCATAGAGGTTGGGTGCACGGTTACCGGCGGCGGATCGGTTCTTCGCGTGGCTGTCGGAGATCACCTGCTCGGACGGGTTCTGAACGGGCGCGGTCGGCCCATAGACGGGCTCGGGGAGATTCATTCATCAAACTACTATCCGGTGAACAGCGAGCCACCTGACGTTCTCACACGAAGCAGGATTACACGGCCGATCGAAACTGGAGTCAGGGCTATCGACGGGCTCGTTCCGGTGGGGACCGGTCAGCGCATGGGTATATTCAGCGGGAGCGGAGTCGGCAAGAGTACGCTCCTTGGTATGATTGCGCGGAACACGAACGCGGCGGTCAACGTTATTGCCCTGATCGGCGAGCGTGGTCGTGAGGTTCGGGAGTTCATCGAGAACGATCTGGGACCAGAGGGGCTGCAACGCAGCGTTGTCGTGGTTGCCACGAGCGACATGCCGCCGCTCGCCCGGTACCGGGCCGCCGGTGTCGCGACAGCGATTGCCGAGTACTTCCGCGATCAGGGAAACGACGTGATGTTCCTTTTCGATTCGGTTACCCGCTACGCCAGGGCGATCAGAGAGATTTCGCTCGCTCGCGGTGAGTTTCCGGCGAACAGAGGGTACACTCCAAGCGTATTCAGTGGATTACCGAAGCTGCTCGAACGATGCGGAACGAGCGAAGTCGGAACCATGACCGGCTTTTACACCATACTCGTCGAAGGCGACGACATGGACGAGCCGGTTTCGGATACGGTGCGGGGTATTCTCGACGGCCATCTTGTTCTGTCCCGGCGGCTCGCCCAGCGGGCTCATTATCCGGCGATTGATGTGCTCGCTTCGATATCCCGTCTCGAAAACCGGATTACCGACGAAACGACCCGTCGCGCGGTCGCTGCACTGCGCAGACACCTCGCCGTGTATACCGAAAACGAAGATATCATCAGTCTCGGCGCGTATGCGCGCGGTTCGCAACCGGAAATCGACAGCGCGATCGAGAAGATCGATGCAATCCGAACGTTTCTACAACAGGGTGTGGAAGAAAAAGCCCCGCTTGAGGAAACGATTTCGAGGGTCTGCGAACTCGCGGGAGTGTCTCGACCATGAAGCGTTTCCGTTTCAAGCTTGATCCGCTGCTTCGCATACGCAAATACCGTGAACAGCTGATCGAGCGAGACCTGGCCGCCGTGCACTCGGAACTAATTTCGGCGAACGAGGAGCTGAACCGGCTATCGGATGAGGTGCAACTCACCGTCACCGACCCGTCTCCAACGCAGGAGCCTGATGGACGACTGAACCTTACCGGCATGTACGCCCGGCACGTCTATCTGACGCGCATAGAGCAGGAAATAGAGGCGGGAATCAAGACCCGGTCGCGGGTCGAGGAACGTCTTACCGATGTCCGTGAGCGTTTTCAGGAGGCTCACCGGGATACAGAGGTCCTCTCGCGCCTGCGTGAAGTCCGGTCGACACGACATTACGCCGAGGAACGGCGTGTCGAGGCGGTTGCGCTCGACGACGTGGTCGGAACACGGGCCGTACGCAGGGTAGAAGAAGGAGTTGAACATGGCTCGTAGGTCGAATCGAGTCGGTCCCTGGCCGAGAATCCTCGTTCTCGTGCTTCTCATCCTCGCCCTTCTTGGTGGTGGTGCATTCTGGCTCGATCTCCTTGGAGTCGTCGACGCGCGTTCTGCGCTCAGACCGGTACTATCTCTGTTCGGCGTCGCTCCGCGGATCGAGTTTCCCGAGGAAGAGGACATGCTGCTCCTTGAACAGCTGCGTACGGATCGCCTTTCACAGGCGCTCAACGTACGTGAGCAGGAGCTGGACAGACGTGAGCAGCAGCTCACACAGGAACAGGCAGACTTCGATCGCAGGCTCGAAGAACTCGAAGATAGAGAGCGGCAGCTCGAAGAGCAGGAATTTTCATTCAATGAAAGAGTCAGATCGTACGAGAATAGAAGAGCGAACCTTGAGCGAAACGCACGCACGCTTCAAAACATGACACCCGCTCAGGCCGTCGCGATTCTCGTAGGGTATGAGGACCAGGATGTGGTCAGCATACTGCGGATTACCGACGAACTTGCCGATGAAGAAGGTGAGTTCTCGTTATCTTCGGTCTGGCTTGCACAGTTCCCTCCGGAGCGTGCAGCCCGTGTCCAGCGTCTTATGACGCAAAGGCCGGAGTTATAGACCCTGGTCCGACTTCCGCGTTCTGCGCTGGATTTCGGTCAGGGTGACCGGGACAGGCTTCGAACGGGGGAGATGTGACAGCAGATATTATTGCTTCGGTACGGGTGACACCTCAGATTTCGCAGCCCGCTGCGTTTCCTGCCGTAAACGGAATTCTCCACGATGGAGGATTCGCCGATCTTCTCTCGCGGGAAGTTTCATCCGTCCGACAGGACCGGCCGGAGGCGTCCGGGTATGCTTCGGAGTACTCCACAGCGAAGCGTGAATCAGAAACAGAACGCGATAAGCCGGTGGAATCGTCGGCACGCGACGTTGAGGAGATTGAGGACGAAGACGACTCTTCTCTGAAGCGGTCTAAGGAGCAGGAAGGCCGGCGGAATGACGCCGCGTCGGTCAAGCGTCCCGACGGCAACCTCGACAAGATACAAGAGAAGGCCTCTGTCCAGGACGAATCCGATGCTGCTCGCCTTGCAGGCGCGGCCGTTGAGAAATCGGTGGAAGCACCTCGTACAGAAGAGACGAAGAGATCCGCGAAAGCCGAGGCCGAGGACGAGCACGAACGCGAGTATGACCACGACGAGCTTGTCGTGTTTCGAAACGCAGCCGAAAAAGAAGCCTTCGCTTCGGAGCAGACAGACAGAAAACGTACTGCTGCCGCCGAAGCAGCCGCGCAGCGCGACACTGCTTCGGCGATTGACGGGGCGAGCGTGACCGGAAAAACCGCTGCGAATGTCCGTGCCCGCTCCGAGACTGACGTAAAAACCACCTCGCGCACGGACAGACCCGTTGCGGCTTCTACCGGCGAACAGTCGCGACGAGCGGGCGAGCGGACCGCTACGGAAAAGACCGAAGAACCACCGAAGACCGATGGGCGCGAAGGCGATGTGGCTCATCGACGGACGGCCGAAGACCGTCATGACCAGGCCGCACGCGCACGATCGCAGTCCCAGGCTGCAGAGAAAGACTCCGAGCGCAACAGTCTGACGATAGACGTTCGAGATCACCGGCGTGGACGAAACGAACGGTCGCAGCGAAACGGTGAGAGCCGTTCACGCGTGGAGACCGCCGCAGGCGACGGCGCCGAATCGTCACGAAGTCGTCCTGTCATTCAGTCGCAGGCCGGTGGCGAGACGGGTAACAACGGAAATCCACAGAACTACGGAGCGGAACAGGCCATGCACAGCAGGGCCGCGATGGCTGCGAGTCAGGGCGACACGCGTTCCGACGCCGCGCTGCGACTCGCACAGACGCTTCGCGATCAGGGTGCATCCGAAATAGTCAGACAGGCACAGGTCATTCTTCGAGACAACAATGAAGGTGAGCTGCGACTGCTGCTTAAGCCCGAAAGCCTCGGTACGGTGCGTATTCGAATGGAAATGATCGAAGACCGTGTAGCTCTGCGGATATTTGTCGACAATGAAACAGCAGGGGATGTGTTTCGCGACAGCATCGCAGACCTTCAGCGAAGTTTCGAGGAAAGCGGCGTGAGTACGGGTGCGTTCGAGGTGAGCGTTCATGATGGTTCGCAGGAAGGCGCGGGACAGAACGGCGCTTCAGGCGAACGTTACGCTGAGAGTCCTCAGAATGCTTCCCGTGACCAGTACAGTGAAGTGGAACATATAACGGCCGATTTTCTTACAGACAGCGGCAGTGAGCACCGTGTGAATGTGATGGCTTAACTGCCACAAGGAGAGGATGAGAATATGGATATCGCTTCGGCGCTAAACAATGTATCTACACAAATGAGTTCGACCGAACGGGCACGAACTGCCCAGCAGGTTGATCAGGTGAACCAGCGTCTTTCGTCAGGCGAAGGCAGCAGAACCGAGCTGGGTCGGGACGATTTCCTGCGCATCCTTATTACACAGCTCCAGAATCAGGATCCGACCGAGCCTATGGATGACCGGGAGTTTATCGCGCAGATGGCGCAGTTTTCATCACTCGAGCAGATCACAAACATGTCCGAAGAGTTTCGTCGTCTGTCGGGGCTTCTCTCAGGAAGTCAGGCGGTGGGACTGATCGGGCGCACCGTTGAAGTTTCAGCGGGAGATCGGGTCCTCGAAGGCAGAGTCACCGAAGTAACCAGAGGAAACGATCCCCAGGTTCTCGTGGATGGACAGTATTTCGACTACAACGACGTTATTCGGGTAAAGGAGTAGCAAGACTATGATGCGATCATTGTATTCCGGTGTCAGCGGTTTGCAGAACCACCAGGTTCGTATGGATGTCATCGGTAACAACATTTCCAACGTCAATACAACCGGTTACCGGCGTGGACGCGTGAATTTTCAGGATCTCATCTCGCAGAATATGCGCGGTGCTGCTCGACCCGGAATCGAGCGTGGTGGTGTGAACCCCCAGCAGGTCGGTCTCGGAATGAACGTTGCATCGATTGATACGTTGCACCTGCAGGGCAGTCTGCAGACGACGGGTAAGCGGGACGATCTAGCCATACAGGGCGACGGGTTCTTCGTGCTTTCCGACGGCGACCGGAACCTTTACACGAGGGCCGGTGCCTTTGGTCTCGATGCGAACGGAACCCTGGTCAATCCGGGCAACGGCATGCGTGTCCTCGGCTGGGCAGCTGAGGATATTGACGGGACTACCATGATCAACACGACCGGCAATCCGGGTGAGCTGAACATACCCATAGGGGGGAAAGACGGCGCACAGGAAACGACCGAGGTGAGGTTCGCCTCGAACCTGAACCGTAATACTCCGCTGATTCCCGAGAATGCAACCGCTTCGGAAACTGCCGAAGGTACATGGAGTGTCACGCAGGAAATTTATGACAGCTTTGGAACGACGCACGAACTGAGACTGGATTTTACCCGTGTTCCCGGCCAGCCGAATCAGTGGCAGGTCGCCGTTGTCATGAATCCCGGTGGAGACGAACAGCCGCTTCAGAATCTCTCGGTTGCCGGTGTTGACAGTGCGGATACCGAACGATTTTTCGTAGAGTTTGCTAATGACGGGACGCTGCGACGCGTCTTCAACGATGAAGGCGGCGAAGACACCGACGGGGAACTGACGGTCGGGATGACATTCGAGGTTCCCGAAAGCGCGATACCCATCGACCCTGATACCGGACTGCCGGAAGTTGACGGCGTTCAGACCCAGACCTTTACGCTTAATCTCGGTGAGGCAGGTTCGTTCACAAACGCCATGACTCAGTTCAGTTCGGCAAGCAGCCTTCGGATTTTCGAGCAGAACGGGTATGGCATGGGCTATCTTGAAGACTTTCGTATTGACCAGTCCGGTACCGTGACCGGTATCTTCTCGAACGGAACCAACCGTGCGCTTGGGCAGATTGCCCTCGCGAGTTTCACCAACCCCGGCGGTCTTGAACGGGTCGGTGACACAAATTTCGCACGAACGATCAACAGCGGTCAGGCGGACCTTGCACCGGCCGGTTCGGCGGGGCGGGGCATGATCGTATCAGGTGCGCTTGAAATGAGTAACGTTGACCTCTCGGAGGCCTTTACCGATATGATCGTGACTCAGCGAGGTTTCCAGGCGAACAGTCGTACCATCAGGACGGCGGATCAGATGCTGCAGGAAGTATTAACACTGAAGCAGTAAATCCGTATGATGAAGAGGTTTAGATGATCAGTGTGACACGCCTTGATGACAGGAAGTATTTTGTGAATCCCCATCAGATCGAGTACATTGAGACGAATCCGGACACGACACTGGTAATGCTGTCCGGAAAGCGGCTCATTGTAAAAGAAGGCGTGGAACAGATCACGGACAGCATCGTCGAGTACAGACGCCGAATCGGCGGCTTCAAGAACGAGGAGTAGGAAGACGGTATGGATCTCGGCACGATAATTGGCATAATTTCCGGTTTCCTCCTTATCCTCATGTCCATTCTCACGAGTGGAGGCTTCCTCGGGGCGTATATCGACCTGGCGTCGTTCATAATGGTTATTGGTGGAAGCTTCGCGGCGATGCTCGTATCAAATCCGCTGAGCCGCATGCTCGGTGTCATGCGATACGTGAACCTGACGATTCGTACGCCCGACCTCAAGGAAGAAAAAATCATCTCCGATCTGGTGGCGTTTTCCGAACGCGCGCGCAGGGAAGGTCTTCTCGCGCTCGAGGACAACCTTGATGAAGTGGAAGATGAGTTCATGCGCAAGGGCATACAGCTGGTCGTAGACGGCACCGACCCCGACATCATCAAGAGTATTCTCTATAACGACCTGAATCAGTTGCAGGAGCGTCATGATACCGGAATCAAGCTCTTCGATGACTGGGGCAAGATCGCTCCGGCTTTCGGAATGATCGGGACGCTCGCGGGTCTCATCGCCATGCTTCAGGCGCTCGGGGACGACCCGGACGCCATTGGATCAGGTATGTCACTCGCGCTCATCACGACAATGTACGGCTCTATTTTTGCAAACCTCATCCTCGTGCCTCTGAAGAACAAACTCGAAGATCGAAACCGCGATGAGACCCGCGTGAAAGAAATCGTGGTTGAAGGTATATTAAGCATACAGAGCGGCGACAACCCGCGCATTCTCCTTGAGAAACTTGTCAGCTTCCTGCCGCCAAAGCAGCGTGAGGCGATACGTCAGGAGAGTGTACGTGACTAACGCAGCCAGGGTGCAATCATGGCAGGTGTAAAGAAAAAAGAACGGAAATCCGAAGGTGCAGCCGACTGGCTGCTGACCTACGGAGACATGACGACGCTTCTGCTCACGTTTTTCGTACTTCTGTTTACGACGGCAGAGATTGACGGGTATGAGCTTCGGCTCGTGCTCGCAGCGTTTCCCGGGCTCGGGACGTTTCAGGGTGGTAACACCCTGGAGGTGGGGCCGCTCGCCGAGCTCGGCAACAACATTCTGCAGCTTCCGTCGCGACGTGTCGGTCGGTCCCTCGACGAGGCTCGCAGACAGGCAATCAGTCTGTTCGAACCGGAAATACGCTCGAACAGGGTCAGAGTTACCCGGGACGAGCGGGGACTTGTAATCTCGCTCGCTGCGGATTCGTTCTTTCGTACGGCGAGCGCGGAAATCGATATTGAGCGTTCGCGGGTTGTACTGCAGAATCTGTCCGATCTGCTCCAGAGTGAAACGGTCGCGGGGCGGTCGTTTCGCATTGAGGGTCATACGGACAGCGAACCCACCGATCCCCAGGGGCCATGGCCGAATAACTGGCATCTTGGCGCGGATCGGTCGCTGAATGTGCTGCGGTATCTTGTCGATTTTGGAGCGCCTGAAAGTCGCTTCCAGGTCATGTCGCTTGGGGAACAGCAGCCGCTGTTCGCAAACGATACGGCAGAGGGCAGGGCCTATAACCGTCGGGTGGATGTGATCATCCTCAGCGATGGGAATCTGTAAGCGTGTGCAGAGTCACCGATTAAGGAGTAACAGCGATGTCGGATGATATTTTCGACAGTGATGACGATATTGGCTCCGAGGAGTCACCGGACAAAAAAGGCGGAGTCCTGTCGGGACTCGCCATACAGATACTCAAGTGGGTTGCCATAGTCATTGGGGCGATTCTTTTCGTTGTGACTGTTGTCGTTGTGACGCTGAATATTCTTCAGGGTGATGAGCCTGCGGGTCAGGTGTTTACTCCGAGCAGCGAAGTAATGGCCGAAGGTCTGGACCCGGCATCATTCTTCGGCGGACTGGGAGAAATTCGCGGAACGACCTCGGACGGGGCCATGTTTGTGGTACAGTTGCAGCTCGGGTATGATGAAGGCAACGCACGGATCGCCGCTGAGCTGACGCAGAACACGCCGCGCTTACGGGATCGCGCGAGGCGTTTTTTCGCGAGTCATACGGTTGATGCGCTACGACCGGCAAACGAAGAGATACTGAAGACTGAGCTTATGGAGCAGCTGAACGCAATCCTGATCGGTCGTCCGATACGGGAAGTGCTGTTTGACGAATTCCAGGTTCTGGGAATGTAAGAACGAATTGATTCGTTGAGAAAAACCCGGTATAGTTATCGGCGGGGAGTGGGAACATGACGGAAGTCCTGTCTCAGGATGAAATTGATCAGCTTTTGACCGCAATTTCTTCCGGAGATATCGAAACCGAAGAAGTCCAGCAGCCTGCCGATCAACGCAAAATAAAAATATATGACTTTAAACGTCCGGACAAGTTCTCCAAGGAACAGATCCGGACCGTCAGCATCATGCACGAAACTTTCGCTCGTCTGACAACGACGTCGCTGAGCGCTCAGCTTCGAAGCCTGGTACAGGTGCATGTTGCAAGTGTCGATCAGCTGACCTACGAAGAGTTCATACGGAGTATTCCCAACCCGACGACGCTCGCAATCATCAATATGGACCCCTTGAAGGGGAACAGCATACTCGAGATTGATCCGGCTATTACGTTCTCCATCATCGACCGACTCTTTGGCGGGCAGGGCGAAGGTGCAAAGGTAACCCGTGATCTGACCGATATCGAGAACTCGGTCATGGAAGGCATCATTGTCCGCATTCTCGGTAATGTCCGCGAGGCATGGAGTCAGGTTATAGACCTCAGACCGCGACTGGGAAACATCGAGACCAACCCGCAGTTTGCTCAAATCGTCCCACCTACTGAAATGGTCGTGCTCGTGACGCTGGAAACGAAGGTTGGCGAAGTTGAGGGAATGATGAACTTCTGCATTCCCTATCTGACGATAGAACCCATTATTTCCAAATTGAGTGCCCAGTACTGGTACAGTTCGGTGCGGCGTGGCACGACCACGGAGAATCTGAACATACTCAGGGAACGTCTTTCGACCATTGCGGTTGATATTGTTGCCGAGGTAGGGAAAATGGATCTTACGGTGCGCGACGTTCTCAGTCTTCGAGCGGGCGACGTCATCCGCCTGCCGGATGTGCACATAGGGGATCCCATGAATCTGAATATCGGGAATCGACCGAAGTTCCGCTGCAAGCCGGGGCAGGTCAGAAACAAGCTCGCAGTTCAGATTATTGAGCAGCTTGAAGATATTGCGCAGGAAGAGTTCGAAGAACTCGCGATCGAAGGAGAGGAGTAGGACATGAGCGACGGAAGCCTGTCTCAAGACGAAATAGATGCATTGTTGCAAGGTTCCGGCGGCATGGACTTCGAAGAAGAGCCACAGTCCGGTCCAAGCGACGGTATTACGGATTCACAAATCAGGGCCTTTACCGAGGTTATAGGCGGTACCGTTGATTCTCAAGGGTCGAACTTTTCGATGCTGGTGAATACGACGGTATCCATGGACCGTCCTTCTGTCCGTTCGGTGCGACGCGACGCCCTGTACGGTGAACTGGACGACGAAATGGTTCAGATTCTCATGCCCTATACTGACGGCGTAAGCGGCGACCATGCGTTCTTCATGTCGTCTTCTACCGCACTCGCGATCGCTGGACCAATGATGGGTCAGGACGGTGTGGAACTGGACGATGCAGCCCTGAACGCTCTTCAGGAGGCGTTCAGTCAGATCCACGGTCCGGTGGCGACTGCCATAGGCGACAAGGCGGGTGTTACCGCCATGACCGGATCGCCGGAAGGGCAGCTGCTCGGGAAAGATGATTTTGATCTCCCTTCGGGCGACTTTGTTGTCGTTGAGTATCCCGTCACCATCGACGACGTGGAAAGCACTGTTTACGAAGTCTTCGACAAGAACATCGTGGATGCAATCGAAGCTCCGGCGGCCCCGCAGGCTGCGCCGAAATCGAACCCGTCACCACAACAGGCGCAACCACAGGCCTCGACAGGCTTCGGTGCGCAGACAGCGGAACCACAGGGTGGTGGTTTCGGCGGAGGAGCCATGGGCGGAATGCAGGACTCGATGGCGGGTATGTTCGGGGGCGGCCAGGGTGGTGGTCCAAGCGTGCAGAGCGTGCAGTTCCCCAACCTTCAGGCCGGATCATCAGGCGGTGAGCAGGGGAACATCAGTCTGCTCATGGACGTCTACATGGAGATGACCGTCGAACTCGGTCGAACTCGAAAGCTCATAAAAGAGATCCTTGGCATGGGCGAAGGGACCATTATTGAGCTGGATAAACTGGCCGGTGAACCGGTCGATATCCTCGTGAACCACAAGCTGATTGCGAAAGGCGAAGTTGTTGTTATAGACGAGAACTTTGGTGTCCGTGTTACAGAAATCGTTTCTCCAATGGAACGGGTCAATAACATGACATAGAATTTTTTAAGGAGGTATACTGGACACGCAGACGCACTGAGTGCGAATCTGTGAAAGTGGCTGGGAGAAAGGGACTGCAGACCCGTTCTTTCGATAGCCGTTTTACATATTGAACAACGTGACGGGAGGGGAACGTTGAAACGAACCACAATGCTCATTGTGGTGTTTGCGGTATTCTGTGCGGGCTTCGGGTCGGCGCAGGAGAGTGAACCGCAATTACCACCGGCGGAAGATACCGCCCCGACAAACCGCATAGACGAAACAACTCTTACCTTTGACGACGCAGATGTTGTAGCCGACGAGCCCGCTGGAGATATCACCAGCTTTGGAGCTGCGGATTTTATTCGCATGCTGCTCGTCCTTGGCTTCGTTATCTGTATCATCTACGCGCTGTTTTTCGTGTTGCGTCGCGCGTCGAATCGGAATCACCCACGCAGCGAGATGCTGCAGGTGCTCGGCACAACACAGCTTTCTGCAGGGCGCAGCCTGCATCTTGTTGAAATCGGCGGGCAGGTGCTGCTTGTTGGCTCCTCGGAGAACTCCGTAAACCTGATATCCGAGGTTACCAACTCCGAGACTGTCGACGAACTTCTTCTTGAGGCAAGTGCGCGTAAACGATCTGCCTCCGGCTCGGGACATCGGCGCTTCGGGGACATCCTGGGTGACATGCTGAGTCGGGGCAGGGTTGCGCCGGATTCTGTACGCACAGGAAGAAACGCCGTGAACCGTAAGGTTCCGGTGAACCGGCCGGATGAAGATGTTGTGACCGCTGCGGGCGGCTTTTACTCCGAGCAGCGCGAACGGCTGCGGCAACTGTAGGTGTCGGTATGCGACGTCCACGACTTGTCATAGCCCTTCTGCTGCTCGTAATGGTGCTTGCTCCGGTGTCACGCGTAACGGCGCAGACCGCCCCGGGCGAACAGGCCTTAGGCATCCCCTTCATTGATCTCTCGGTACGCGACGCCGAAACGGATCAGGAGGTAGGACTTAGTCTGCAGATTCTGCTCATACTTGCGGTTCTCAGTCTCGCACCTTCGATCATCATTCTGCTGACCAGCTTCCTTCGTATCGCCATAGTGCTCGACTTCGTGAAGCGGGCTCTCAGTCTTCAGCAGGTCCCTCCGAGTCAGGTTCTCATGGGGGTTGCGCTCTTTATGACGCTGTTCATCATGTTTCCCACCCTTTCGCAGGTCTACGAGGAAGCGTTTGTCCCCCTTTCAGAGGGGGAAATCGGTCTCGAAGAGGCATTTGAGAACTTCGAGGGACCAATGCGGCACTTCATGTACAGGCAGATGCACCGGAATCCGGACAACATACGACTGTTTATGCGGATGGCGGGCTTGCCGCGTCCTTCAAACCTCTCCGAAGTTCCGACATATGTACTCATACCCGCCTTCATTCTACACGAGATGACCGTCGCGTTTCAGATCGGTATTCTTCTCTTTATTCCTTTCATTGTAATCGACATGGTGGTGGCTTCCACGCTCATGTCCATGGGTATGATCATGTTGCCTCCGATCATGATCTCGATGCCGTTCAAGCTGATCCTGTTCGTGCTTATAGACGGCTGGACGCTGCTGACACAGCAACTCGTTGCGAGTTTTTTATGAGGAGTAATGAACAATGATGACCTTAGGACACGTTGTACAGCTGCTTCGCAGTTCGGTGCTTCAGATACTGATTCTCGCTGCACCTGTGTTGCTGATCGGAATGCTCGTAGGACTCATCGTTTCGATTCTGCAGGCCACAACCAGTATACAGGAGCAGACGCTGACTTTCGTCCCGAAGATCGTCGCGATCATGCTCGCGCTGCTCTTCTTCGGCCCCTGGATGTTCGGTGTTCTGGTGGTTTTCACCGAGAATATCTTCGCTCAGATTCCGGGGCTTGTGAGGTGACTGACTGACCATGAACCTGTTTGAACTGGCGGCAAACAGTCAGGTATTTTTTCTCCTGTTTTCGCGCATCGTGCTCATTACGTTTACCGCTCCGCTCATCAGCAGTCAGGGCATCCCGTCAATCGCGAAAATCGGACTCGCGTTCATGACGGCGTACGTCGTGTTCCCGTGGGTTGCAGCAGGGATGTATCCGATTCCCGATACAGGACTCGGATACGTCGCGCTTCTTGTGGGGGAAGGCCTGATCGGTCTCATAATCGGGCTGTTCATGACGCTTGTCTTTGCGGCATTCCAGACCTCCGGACAGTTCTTTTCTCTGCAGATGGGATTTGGTGCTTCGCAGGTATTTGATCCCCTGAGCCAGGTCGAAATACCCCTGCTTGGACAGTACTTCAATCTCGTCGCCCTGTTTGTGTTTATTGCGACGAACAGTTTCAACAGGCTCTTCTTCATAGGGGTTCTTCGCTCCTTTGAAGCGGTGCGTGCCGTCGACGTTCTGACTCAAACCGAGGCCCTGGCATCGCTCATGATGAGTTCACTCGCCGGGATGTTTCAGGCGGCGTTGATCATTTCGCTTCCGGTACTCGGGACTCTGATTGTCGTCAACATAAGTCTTGGACTCATGGCGAAAGCGGCTCCTCAGATGAACCTGCTCATGCTTGGTTTTCCCGTTTCCATACTCACGGCGTTTATTCTGATTTTTCTTTCGTTGCCGCTCCTGATCGCAACCTTCGACGCGGTCATAGAAAACGGTTGGGAATCGCTTATGCGACTCTTTACCGTGTACGCGGGGGCAAGGTCATGACGGAGTCCCTGCGCGTCTTCACTGCCGTCATTCACGGCGCTACACGCACGCATGCACAAAACGGAGAGTTGTTGAACGATAGTCTGCTTCGTGCCGCTGAGCGCATGCATCTGCAGTGGTTCGCCGCGGAAGATGAAGGCAGAACCGAAGATCCGACCGAACAGAAACTACGAAAGTCACGGGAGGAAGAGGGAAAAGTAGCCAAGAGTCAGGATGCGACCTCAGCGCTCATCCTTCTTATCGGCGTTCTGACCATCTTTGTTTTGTCGGGTTGGCTCTGGAATGGCATGCAGGAAATGATGATGTACTTTCTGCGTCAGATTGGCGAAGTAAACGCCGCAACCGATCACGTGCTCGGCATGGCCTTCTATCACTATTTTATCCGTCTTGCGGCACCGGTAGCTGCTGTCAGTTTCGTCGCCGCGTGGGCGGGCAACCTCGTTCAGGTCGGCTTTCTGTTTACAACAAAACCTCTGATGCCGGACCCGAAACGCATTGCTCCGAACTTCGGGAAATGGGCCAAGAAAAGCTTTGCCAGTGAAGAAGCAGGGTTCAACCTTGCCAAGAGTATCGGCAAGGTAATCATGATCGCTGCGATCGGGTTTTTCAATATTCAGGCCATGACGGGACAGCTCGTGAATCTCCTGTACGGAACGATCGGCAGCGCCGTTGTGGTGATATCCCGTCTCGCGTTTCGAGTGCTGCTGCAGACCTCGCTGCTGTTCCTGATACTCTCGCTCTTTGATTACGTGTTCCAGCGTCGACAGCATATCGAAAGCCTCAAAATGACCAAGGAAGAAGTTAAGGAAGAGCGGAAGAACTACGAAGGTGACCCCCTGATTCGCAACCGCCTCCGGCAACGCATGCAGGAAGTCCTGAGTAGTAACATGATGCAGCGTATACCCGACGCCGACGTGGTTATCACAAACCCGACACACTTCGCAGTAGCACTCGAGTACGACCGGGTCCGAATGGACGCGCCGACGGTCACGGCGAAAGGACAGGACCACGTTGCACAGAAAATCAGGGAACGGGCACGCGAGAACAATGTGCCCATAGTCGAGAACAAACCGCTGGCGCGAGCCCTGCACGCCGAAGTGGAAATTGGTGACTCTATACCCGAGAAGTACTACGAGGCGGTCGTGAAGGTATTGAAGTACGTTTACAGTCTCAGCGGTGCACAGAAGCGCCAGAAGTGGTGGGGAGGAAACTGATGTCGGACATGAGAACTATTCTCGGAAATACCTTCCTGCGGCAAAGAAGCGATATGCTGGTCGCACTCGGTGTCCTCATGGCAGTCGTCATGTTCATCGTGCCGCTGCCGGCCTTCCTGCTTGATACCTTCATGGCCTTGAATCTGGTCCTGAGTCTGCTGGTCGTTCTGATCGTGCTGTACACGCAGCGGGCACTGGATTTCTCGATATTTCCAGCGCTGCTTCTTGTCAGTACGATCTTCGGGCTTGCACTGAACGTCAGTTCCACCAGACTGATCCTGAGCCAGGGCAGCCTCTTCGAAGGCCGTCTCGTACGCGCGTTCGGAACCTTCGTCGTTGGTACAGGAGGACTCGAAGGTATCGTCATCGGAATCATCATCTTCGTGATCATAATTGTGGTGCAGGTGGTCGTCATTACAAAGGGTGCAACGCGAGTCGCCGAAGTTGCAGCGCGTTTTACCCTCGACGGTCTTCCGGCCAAGCAGATGGCGATTGACGCCGAGTACAGCGCCGGCGCGATCGGCGACGCAGAGGCGAAACTCAAGAAAGAGGAACTGCAGAAAGAAGTCGATTTCTACGGGGCCATGGACGGTGCTGCGAAGTTCGTCAGCGGAAACGTCAAGGCGGGAATATTCATTACCGTACTGAACATTGCCGGCGGGATGGTCATAGGAATGACCCTGCTCGGTGAGCCCTTCGATATCGCCCTGGAAACCTATGTGAGTCTGACCGTCGGTGACGGGCTCGTAAGCCAGTTTCCTGCCCTGCTCGTGTCAACGGCAACCGGCCTGATCGTCACCCGTGCTATCAGCGACGGAACCTTCGGTCAGGATGTCGGCAAGCAGTTTTCCCGGTACTCGAAGGCCTACTTCGTCGCGGCAATGTTTCTTACCGGTACTGCCTTTCTTCCCGGCTTTCCCTGGTACGTACTACTGCCTCTCGCGGGGGCATCCCTCTATCTTGGTATCCGACTCGGAGGTGCAGAGATCAAGGCCGAGGCGGAACAGCAACAGCGACAGAACTCCGAGAAACAGCCGCAGAAGGAACCGGAAGCCACACAGGTCGCTCCGCTCGATCCGATCTCACTTGAACTCGGCTACGGTCTGGTTCCGCTGGTCGATCGTGATCAGGGTGCGGAGCTCCTGGAACGGGTCACTCGAATCCGGCGTGAAGCTGCGCTCGATCTCGGGCTCGTTGTGCCGAGAATTCGGATCATCGACAACATGCGCCTCGAACCGAGCGAGTACTGCATAAAAATACGGGGAACCGAAGTCGGTCGGGGGACCCTGCGGCTGAACCACTACCTGAGCATAAACCCGGGTGGTGAGCGTGACGAGCTTCCGGGTGAGCGGACAACCGATCCGGCTTTCGGTCTTCCGGCACGATGGATCACCGAGGATTACCGGGAAGAGGCGGAACGCGCCGGTTACACCGTTGTTGATTCTCCGAGCATAATCGCAACACATCTGACCGAGGTTCTCAAACGTCACGCATCCGAGATTCTTGGTCGACAGGAAGTGCGGAACATGCTCGATACCCTCAAACGGGACTATCCGGCGGTCGTCGAGGATGTTCAGAGCAACCTCGGTCTCGGAGAGATACAGAAGGTCCTGCAGGGGCTGCTTCGCGAACAGGTATCAATTCGCAATATGGTAGCGATCCTCGAAGCAGTGGCAGACTTCGCCTCAGTCACGAAAGACACCGGGTTCCTGACCGAAAAGGCCCGACAGGCAATAGGACGACAGATCTGCCTTCAGCATGCAGACGATACCAGGGCACTCAATGTTGTTACGATTGAACCCTCACTCGAAAAGACGATCGTCGACAGCCGCATAGACACCGCATCGGGTGCCATGCCGGCTCTCAAACCCGAACTTCAGCGTGCATGGATAAACAGCGTGAGCAACACGATGCAACAGGTACAACAGCAGGGGCTGCCGCCGGTGATTCTCTGTTCTGAACAGGCGAGACCGCTGGTCCGGTCGGGCATTGCCCGCGATCTACCTGATGTCGCGGTAATGAGTGTGCCTGAGGTGGCAGATGATATACGCGTAAACAGCGTCGGCGAAATTACAGTTCAGAAAGCGACCGTGGAAACTCAGGCACCGGTATAGGCAAGGAGAAAAAAGGATGGGGGGAATGGAATATTTCGTTGAACAGGGCAGGACACATACAGAAGCCATGGAGAAGGTTCGTGCGAAGTATGGGCCGCACGCGAAGGTGATGCACCACCGGTCGGTACGTATGGGTGGCTTTCTTGGGCTTTTCACCCATGAAGGCGTCGAAGTCACGGGTTATATCTCTCAGGCTGCGCAGAAACGGGCCGACAACTCGTTCGAAGAACAGAAGAAACGCTTTCTCGGGTCAGTCGCAGAGAAACGTGGCGGCGAGGAAGTGACGGAATCACCCGCACCCGCAGACATGATGCAGTCGGATAATAATCGGCGCGACGCCGGAGATTCTCGGGCCATGCAGGGCAGCGGAGGCGCACCGCGGGCAACGCTCGATACCCTGCTTCAGGAAGTAAAAACCCTCAGGTCGACGATAGAGACCAGGTCGCACGATCGAAACGAGGTGGCTGTCGGAGGAGATCATCCGACAGTGGCGCGCATTCGCGATCTTCTGGAGTTGAACGAGTTTACGACACCGTACATCCGAATGATTGTCGATCGACTGAAGCGGGAGTTTGCTCTCGAAGAACTCGCCGAGACCGAAGCGATCGAGCGGCGCGTGGTTGACTGGATCGGCGAGAGCATACAGATCGACCGCTATCGTCCGGAAGGCAATGGACACGTATTCATTCTGGTTGGTCCAACCGGTGTCGGTAAGACGACTACAATCGCAAAACTGGCAGCGATGTGGGGTATTGAGCAGGCAGATCGTCCGGCTAAAGACGTTCGCATGATTACCATAGACAACTATCGCATAGGGGCGCGGCAACAGATCGAAACCTATGGAGAGATCATGGGCATTCCGGTTCACGCGGCAGAAAATTATGCCGATCTAGAGAAACAAATTGCAGTGTACCGCGATGTCGACGTTGTTTTCGTCGATACCATAGGAAAGTCCCCGCGCGACTATGTAAAGATCGGTGAAATGAAGGAGCAGCTCGATGCCTGTGGCCAGGGCGCCGTGGTTCACCTTGCTGTCAGCGCAACGACCAAGCCCAGCGATCTGGAAGCGATCATACAGCAGTACGAACCGTTCGGCTGTCGATCGGTCGTTGCAACAAAGCTTGATGAGACCGCTCGAATCGGCAGCCTTGTGAGCGTTCTGCATGCACGCGGAAAGGCTCTCTGTTATCTCACGGTCGGACAACGGGTTCCGATTGACATCGAGCCAGCCCGGGTAACAACGCTGTTGCGAAAGCTGGAAGGGTTTCATATTGACAGGTCGCATATCGAAGAACGCTTCTCTATGGAAGCCGTTGGTGATGAAGCGGTTCCAGTGAGTTCCGGCTATGCCGCGCGGGCATAAAAGACGCTGCCGAGTACAAGAGGGAGAGTGAACATGGCTGACCAGGCAGATGCCCTGCGGGAAATGATGAAGAGTCAGGGTGATCGGACCGGAAACGAGTCCGGAAAGACACGGATAATAGCCGTCGCAAGCGGGAAGGGTGGCGTCGGGAAGACGAATTTCGCAACGAATATGGCTATCGCGTATGCGCAACTGGGCAAACGGGTCGTTCTCATGGACGCAGACCTTGGCCTGGCCAACGTGAACGTGATCCTCGGAATAATCCCGAAATACAACCTGTACCATCTGATCCGCCGACAGAAGAGCATGAGCGAGATCATCATGGATACCAACTACGGTATCCGCATTGTCGCAGGCGCTAGCGGTTTTGCGAAGATTGCAAACCTTACAGAGCAGGAACGTCACGGATTTATCGAAGAACTCTCCGAACTGTCCAACGCGGACGTGCTGATCATCGATACCGGTGCCGGCGTCTCCAATAACGTGCTCAGTTTTGTGGCAGCCGCTGACGAGGCGATCATCGTGACAACTCCCGAACCGACTGCAATAACCGACGCGTACGGAATAATCAAGATTGTCGCGACCGAAATTGACAATCTTGGTCTCAGTCTGAAGCTCGTCGTAAACCGGGTCAGTTCGGTGACTGAGGGTAAGAAGGTCGCTGAGCGTGTGATAAATATAGCCGGGCAGTTTCTGAACCTGAAGGTGGATTATCTTGGATATGTGTACGAGGACCCGGAAGTTCACCAGGCCGTCCTGCGTCAGAAGCCGTTCCTTGTAGCAAATCCGAAGTGCAAGGCCAGTATTTGCGTGCAGCACATCGTTGGCCGTCTGGAAAAGGTTGAATTTCGTGAAGGAGGAGGCGTTGGTAACTTTCTGAAACGTCTGTTTAACCGGGAAAGCTGATCCAAAGGCGAAAACCAGTCATGCATACCCTTGCTTGACTGCAGGATTGAATTTGCCTACCATGCGAAAAGAGGGGAAAGCCGATTTTATGTCGGTACACTGGAAAGCAGTAGCTATAGTTTCATCAGGAGCATTCGTGCTCTCTTTTCTCACGGGACTCGTAGCTGGCGTCGCGTTCGGCGTTCTGCTCGGTCGGGCCGCATTGTTTGCGGGTCTGTTTGCCGCAGGAGCTATTGCATCATCGTACGGGATACAGCGATGGCTTCCTGATCTACTTTCGGGGGAAACCCGGTACGAGACAGGTACACATGTCAATCTGACTGTTGGGGATGACGACGACGAGCCTGATACTGATGTACGGCCGTCCTCTGACCCGTCACGGAGTGCCATGTCTTCCGTTTTTGACGAGTCCATGATCGAAGAGGTAGAAGAGACGTCAACTGCGGATTCCCCATCGCTTGCAGCTGCAGACGGATCGAAACCGGCGGCATCTGCTCACGATATATCCGAGGCGGACCGGGATGATCTTGATGGAGATGAACTACCGGAACTTGATGGATTCGCCGGAAGTTTCGAGACAGTTGGGACTGACGCGGAAAACGCGGTATCCTCAGACGGAGGCGCTTCACGAGCGGTTGATGAGTATGGCATGGACACGAAAACAATGGCCGAAGCACTTCGCACGGTCTTGAAGCGAGATGAGTGATAAGGACGATCGAATGGGCGAAAAGGTCGCAGCCGACAAGACCGAAGCAGAACTCTGGCGATTGTATCGCTCAACACACAATCCGGAAATCCGGGACCGACTCGTTCGTCAGTATGCCCCACTGGTGAAATACGTTGCCGGAAAGGTCGCCGTCGGCATGCCGGCGAACGTCGAGTTCGATGACCTCGTCGGCTACGGCGTGTTTGGCCTCTTCGATGCGATAGAGAAGTTTGATCCTGACAAGCACGTCAAGTTCAAGACCTACGCCGTGACCCGCATACGGGGTGCGATATTCGATGAACTGCGCTCCATAGACTGGGTTCCACGGTCGGTGCGACAGAAGGCACGGGAAGTCGAAGATGCCATGCACAAACTCGAGGTTTCCCTCGGACGACCGGCCAGCGACGAAGAGCTCGCAGCCGAGCTGTCTATGTCCAGACGTGACTTCGAGAAACTCATGCAGAAAATCGCCGGCACGTCTATCCTCAGCCTCAACGATGTCTGGTATCAGGGCGAAGATACCGATAAGGTTTCCATTGCCGACAGTATAGAGTCTCCGAAAAGCCTGAATCCTGATACTATTATTGAAAAAGACGAAATCAGACGGGTAATAGTTCAGGCAATAGGCGAGTTGCCCGAAAAAGAAAAGAAGGTGCTTGTTCTTTACTATTATGAGGATCTGACCCTGAAAGAGATTGGGCAGGTGCTCGAGGTTACCGAGTCTCGCGTGTCTCAATTGCATACAAAGGCTATAATGCGATTGCGTACAAAGCTGACCAACGTGAAGAAGGGTATCATGTAAGGGGGATTTCGTGGTCACATATGAAGAGCTCCAGGCCTACATGAAGACACAGGCGGAGCAGGACCGCGAGCGAACCTACGTCCACGTAACGGGCGACACGGTAGAAGAAGCACTCCGCCAGGCCGCGATCGAGCTTGGTGTCGCAATCAAGAAAATAGACTACGAAGTCATCGAACAGAACCGGGCCGGTGTTTTTGGCATCGGGAAACGGGCGTGTTCCATCCTCGCGTATCCTGCCGTGCGCAGTGCCGAAGAACAGGATCTCGCATCGGACGACTCCGGCTATATATCCGACGCGATCGGTTCCCAGGATGCCGACGGCGAAGCCTTTGTCAGGCTCGATCCTGCCGGTGTGCTTCTGAAAGTAACGCCTCCACGAGGTAACGGGGTCGCGTGCACAGAGCGGAAAGCCATACAGGCGCTATCAGAACGTGGAGTCGATACCTTTGACCGGAAGATGGTAACCAAGGTTGTCAAGTTTGCTGACGGTCAGCACGTGCGCGTCGCCGATTACGACCACAATCCCGCCAACGACGTCGCCATGAGCGTTGAACTTTCCGATGACGAAATGAGCGCATGGCTTACCCTGCTTCCTCCCGGTCTCGGCGGTGCTGACCCGAGCTACGATGCGATTCTGGGCTTTCTGCAAAGCCACGGGATTGTCTACGGGTTCGATGAGGAACGCATCAGACGACTCGAAGACGAACCCTCGTATCGCGACCGTATCAAGGTTGCAGAAGGATCGCAGCCCAAAGACGGTGCCGACGCCTACATCGCGTACAGTTTTCAGACGGATACCTCCCAGCTCCACCTGAAGGAGAAGAACGGCAAGGTCGACTTCAAGGAACTGAATCTGATACAGAATGTCGTCGAAGGACAGACGCTGGCAAAAAAGGTGCCGGCGGAGCAGGGCGAGGCGGGCCGTACCGTCACCGATCAGATGATTACCGCTGAGGACGGTAACGATATAGCGATAGAAGCGGGAAAGAACGTTACCGTCACCGAAGACGGTATGAAAGCCATTGCCGACATAAACGGACAAGTCGTAATAGCGGCTGGCAAACTGAACGTAGAACCCGTCTACGTCGTCGCGGGCGATGTGAATCTGAAAACAGGCAATGTACTTTTTCTTGGTACCGTCCTTGTGAAGGGCAATGTCGACGACGGTTTCAGTGTCAAGGCAGCAGGAAACATTGAAGTCATGGGCAGCGTTGGAAAGTGTGACCTCGATGCTGAAGGCGATATCGTCGTGCACCAGGGGATCGCCGGTAAAGGCGGTGGAAACATTCGGTCGGGCAAGGGTGTCTGGGCGAAGTTTATCGAAAACGCCAATGTCGAATCGGCAGACCTGGTCGTCGTCAGCGACGGTATCATCAACTCCCGGGTCAGAACCGACAAAGCGGTAATCTGTAAGGGAAAACGCGCCAGCATCGTCGGCGGTCGGATCAGTGCGAGTGAAGAGATCAAGGCCAAGACACTCGGAAGTGTTGGTGGAATGGAGACGGTGCTCGAGGTCGGATACGACCCGAAAAGCAAGGCACGCCTCGAGGAACTCACCTCGCGCCTGCTGGAAATAGAAGATGAACTCGAGGATGTACTGCGAAACCTTCAGACCATACAGGCTATGCACAAACAGAGGCGAAAGCTCTCGAAGGACAAGATCGATCAGGCCCGCGAGCTTCAGCGGCGTAAGAACGAGCTGGTTCGCGAGCGCGACGAGCTCACGGATGAGTCAGATGAGCTCAAGAACTATCTGTCTCAGATCCGGACTGCCGGACGGATCAGCGCGTCAGGAGTTGTTCACCCCGGAGTGAAAGTCTGGATCAAGGACGCCTCGCTTGATGTGCGTAACGAGTTCAAGCAGGTTTCGTTCGTCGCGAGTTCCGGGACGGTAAAGGTCGAAAAATACGAAGAAGCCGATGACGACACCCCTTTGAAGAGGAGTGATTAACCATGCCTATTCAACCGATGGATCTGCAGGTCCTCTTCTCTCGTCTCGATAATTTATCGCGGGAGACGATGGGTGAACGGAACATGCTTGCCCAGAGCCAGGCGGTTGCCGGAAGCGAAATCGCCGAGAAAAGCCAGGAACAGGCCAGATCGGTGTCTACGGCCGAGGACGTAAGTGAAGGCCCCGACTCTATCCACGATGAGAATGAACAGGAACAGCGGGAAGGTCGTGGTCGAAAGCACGAAGGTGAGACATCCGAACAGGATAGCGAAGGCATCGTGTTTCGTGACCCGGATCTCGGAGGAACGATCGACATTTCCGGTTGAGCGATCTCAAGTCTATGGATCTATTAGCACTCCTGCTCTTTAACTCAAGTATACTGCTTCTCATGTTTCTGTATTTTCGAAAACGCATCGACCAGGAGCTGACTGCCGAGCGCGCGATCGAGAAGGTGCGGGAAGAAATCGGATTGCTCGTCGCCGAGTTGAACAAAACGACCGAACGCAATATCACGCTCATCGAGGACCGGGTACGACGCGTGGCGCAGGAGGTTGAGCGCGCCGATCGGAGTCTTTCCGCGTTGACGCGCGTAAGGGAGACCACCGAACGAACGGTCGAAACCTACAACGCCCTTGGGCGCCGGAGCGTTCGATCCAATGAAGAATCATCGCTTGATGTCGGGAAACCGGCAGAACCCGTCGAAAATAAGAGCGAGGTCACAGTGGCGCCGGAGAACGATCGCAGATCGCTGCGTGATTCGGTGTTCGAACTCCACCGGCAGGGTGTGCCGGTAGACGAGATTGCAGCGCGACTTGGTGGTACAATAGCCGAGATTGAACTGATGGTCGGACTCGGTCCGACGGGACGACGGAGCAGAACCGACTGATGAAGCGAATAATCGGGATAGATCTCGGAACAACGAACTCGGCAGCAGCATTCTGGGATGGTGATGAGCCCCGAATCATTCCAAATGATCGGGGTAAAAGCCTGACACCATCGGTGGTTTCCTGGACCCCGGACGGTGAAGTACTCGTTGGAGAGTCCGCGAAGAACCAGTCCGTGCTGCACATCGACCGAACGGTCTCCCAGGTCAAGCGTTCTATGGGTACGGGTGCTTCGTTTGTGATCGACGACCATTCTTACAGCCCTGTCGATGTCTCCTCGCTGATTCTGGCGAAACTGAAGCTGGACGCTGAGAAGTTTCTCGGAGAATCGATTGAACGCGCCGTCATAACCGTTCCTGCTCATTACGGAGAGTCCGCCCGTGCAGCGACGATTAAGGCGGGCCAGGCCTGTGGTCTCGAGGTAGTCAGGATCCTGAACGAACCCACCGCTGCGGCGCTGTGCGAGGCCGGTCGAACCGAAGGCCGACGCAGAATTCTGGTGTACGATCTTGGCGGGGGAACCTTTGACGCAACCTGTCTGCATCAGGATGGGCGCGCGTATACCGTCAAGAGCACAGCAGGGGACCGCGAGCTCGGAGGCCTCGACTTTGATGCGATGCTCCTCGAGGAAGTTCTTGAGGCCTTCGCGAAACAGACTGATATTGAGCTTCGAGCTCATCCTGCTTTGCTTCAGCAGATCCGTGACAGCGTGGAACGGGCGAAGGTCGAGCTGTCGTCACGATTGTCGGCTGACGTTTCTCTGCCGTTTATCGGAACCGGGGGATCAGCAGTGCATCTGTCTCATACAATTTCTCGTGAGGCCTTTTCGCAGCTCGTCGCCCCTCTGCTCCGGAAGACGATCAAGATAACACTGCAGGTCGTGCGCGAAGCGGGCTTCGGCGTGCAGGGAATCGATGCCCTGATCGTGAGCGGCGGGTCGAGCAGGATTCCGCTGGTCCACACCTATCTGCAACGGAGTCTGGGGCTTGACGAAGTACACATGATAAATCCTGACGAGGTCGTGGCTCTTGGAGCCGCCGTCCAGGCTGGAATGATAGAGCGCGGGATCGACACCGTACGGGTCACCGACGTGGCTCCCCAGAGTCTCGGTGTAGAAACCTTCGGCGACTGTTTCGTTCCTATCGTGCGGCGAAACACTCCCATCCCCGCCCGCAGTCGAAGAGTGTTTACGACCGTTTCGGATAATCAGACCGTCGTTGAAATTCACGTGCTTCAGGGAGAGTCGGAACTCGTTTCCGAGAATACCTCACTCGGCCGATTCGTTCTTTCAGGAATACGGAAAGCCGCTCAGGGACAGGCGCGAATCGAGGTTGGATTCTCGGTAAATGAGGACGGTCTCGTTGAGGTCGACGCGCACGATGTCGATACCGGAGTCCGCCATTCCGTGTCGATTGAGGCATCAGAGCAGTCGCTCGGATCGGGCTCGCACGAGTCTGAGATTGAGGGCATACGTGCACGCGTGCAGATGCTGTTCGACCGTCTCAGGAGCGAGATTGACGAAGACCTTGCGGAAGAGACGTCCCATTTCCTGAACCTTGCATGGACCGTTGGTGATGCCGATACCGAACGCAGGTACGAGATCGTTGCGGCACTCGGAGCGCTTGCAGACGAGTTGTCGTCGTACGCCGATGTCGCGGAGGTGCGCAGTGGTACCGCCTGACGCGACCGTCGACGCCCGTTCGGTGACGTCGGCCCTTCAGACACTTGGACTCGACCGTTCTGCAGGTTGGAAGGATATTCGTGCAGCGTATGCGCTAAAAGTCAAACAGGCGCATCCCGACAGTAGTGCCGGACGGGGAAGTCGGTTTTTGCTCGAGCGTACGCTCCGCGCGTATCGTGTTCTGAAGGAAGCCTACCCGGTTGAAGTACGGCGAAGCCCGGTTCGATCGGTTCGGTCGGTGCGAGCGGCAGGCACGAAGCCGACACGGGACGTTTCGCGCGCAGCAACGGCTGAAACAGGTTTCGGAGCTCTTGGTCAGACTGCGCTTACGGCACCTGATCCTGCCCGACGAGCCGAGGCCTGCGCGAAACTTGGACAGACTGGAAAACGCAGCGCAGCCGCATACCTCAGAGCATCGCTGTATGACGACGACGACCAGGTGGTCGTGGCCGCGGCAAGCGCTCTCGGACGTCTGAAGGTACGCGCCGCATTCGGAGATTACGACTGTGTGTTCGAGTCGGCAAACAGAGTCGTGCGTGTATCGGTCGTAAGAGCCGCGGTGGAAACAGGGCCGGCTGAGTGTTTTCGAAAGCTCTTTGTACGAGCACTCAAGGACGATGATCGCGCTGTACGCCGCACAGCACTGACCGGGCTTTCCCGGATCAATACCGCAGCACAGGTGTGAGGTAGAACAACATGCACAACGGACAGGAACACATCGAGAATCAGAAGTCCGCAGCCGATGCAACCGGACAGGCAGGGACTCCCCGTCTGCGCCGCATGTTCGTACAGGACGGTCAGAATGTAATTCAGATGCTCGAGCTTTTCACGCAGGATCTGCAGGAATCAGGCTACCGCAGGGCCGGACTGGATAACGCGTTTCGGGCGGTTCACAGTCTGAAGTCTGAAGCCGCGTTTCTTGATTTTCACGAAATACACGATAATGCTCACGAGTTTGAGTCCCTTCTGCAGCAGTTGCGCGACCGCAACCTTCACGAAGGAGCTGCCCTCGATGAAGAGGCTTTGCAGATCATGGCAGACGCGGTCGGTTCGCTTACCCGGGTAACACAGGCAAAGTTAAACGTGCTGGGTGTTACTCCGGAGATAGATACGTCCTCCCCTGATCGTCACAGCGATCTTCACGACGTCCGTGGACGGTCAGCGAACCTCTCAGTCTACGACAAGGCCTTTCAGGACCTTAGCGAGACTGAGCGGGACATTGTGCGCGAGTCTCTCCGACGCGGTGACGTGCCGTATCTGATCGCGTGTCGGATATCCGACCCCGAACATCTCGGGTATCCGCGTCTCTTTCTCATCATCAACAATCTTGAAACTGTCTGCACGGTCATTCGCACCATGCCAGATTTCGAGTCTCTCGAAAAGTACACGGGCGGGGTATTCAAGGCCCTGGTCGCTGCAAGCTGCAGCGAGGAAGACCTGTACGATGCACTCGACGTAGATCAGGTACACGCGATCGATATTGAGGCCGTTGACAGGGATCAGCTGCTCAACCTGCACCGGCAGGGGTCGACCGAAAGCTCCGTTTCCATGGCCGAGCGCGAAAGCATTTCACTCGATTTGAGCCCCCGCAGATACGCGGCAATGAGCCTGTATTCCGATGAACTCTTTTTTCAGATTCGCGAAGCGATGCAGATAGCAAACCGGGCGATACCACCGTCACCGGAGCTTCGCCAGGCCTTGAGGGCTGCCGAGACCCTCGCTTCGCGGGTCAATGAAACCGTCCTGGATACCTCCCTGGTTCCCGTGAGTTCCGTGATCGAGCCAATGTATCAGCTCGTAGCAGAAATGTGTTCATCGAGTGGAAAGCACGCCCGGCTCAACGTAACGGGCGAGTCAGAACGGGTATTTCTTCCGGTCGCCGACGTTATTTCCGAAATCCTTCTGCACCTTGTCCGTAACAGCGTCGATCACGGAATCGAGTCACCTTCAGAACGGACACAGGCGGGCAAATCGGTGGAGGCTCGAATCGATATACAGGTGCAGCGTCGCGGAGAATCTCTCGAACTCCGTTTCAGGGACGATGGAAGAGGTGTCGACGAGCAGGCTGTTCAGGACCTGGCGGCAGGACAGCCCCGCAGTGCCTCGGAACACGGTTTCGAGGTTGAGATCGATGAACACACCGCGCCTCCATCGGCCCCCCGCATCGACGTGCTCGGTACGATCGTCAGACCGGGTTTCAGTACGGTGCCGGAACCCGGCCCGGTCTCAGGGCGTGGTGTCGGCCTCGACGCAGTTCACCATGCCGTTGAAACGCTGCTTTCGGGGACGCTTACCCTGAACAATAGCCCCGGGCATGGAGCCGAGTTTGTCATGGTACTTCCGGCCAGCACACGCTTACTGACGGTTCTGGTGTTCGAGTCGGGCGAAAAGTCGATAGCCGTACCGTCGTGCCAGGTTTCGGATACGTTTCCACTGGATCTCGGACGTATTGGAACTGACGCGAACGGTGAGTACTTCTATCGAATGTCCGATGGTGTTGTGCGACTGTTTGTCGTCGGCGGAGCAACGATACCCGATTCTGCGTCAGAGACGAACCACACCTACGGGATACTCCTTCAGGTTGCTGACCGGATGGGCATAATACTCGCCGATCGGCTCGTGAGCGAAGAGGTGATCGTCCGCCACGACGCCGATCGTCGAAGGGTATACTCAAAGACTCTGGACAGGGACGTTGATCTGTTCATCCCGGTGAGAATCTGATCTTCTTACCGACCTAACAGTTTCTGTGCCTCCAGACACAGTGACTTCACCTGACTCATATCGCCCGACGCGATCGCCTTCGCAGGCGCCAGCCAGCTGCCACCGCACGCGACAACTGCGGGAAGATCGAGATAGTCGGCAAGGTTCTGTGGTCGAATGCCACCGGTCGGGACAAACCTCGCTTCAGGAAACGGTGCGGAGAGGGCTTTGAGGTAGGGCACTCCACCGAGCGGCTCCGCGGGAAAAAACTTCAGAAGCGTTATGCCAAGCTCCATTCCAAGCATGATATCCGAAGGAGTGGAAACTCCCGGGAGAAAGGCTATTTCGCGTTTGTGGACCTGCTCGACGAGATTTCTCGTGAGACCAGGGCTTACCAGAAACTCCGCTCCAGCTGCGATAGCGTCCTCCACTGCCTGCGAATTCGTTATACTTCCCGCTCCGACGGTGATATCGCAGTCGGAGCTTGCGATATTCTGAATTGCCCGGAGGGAATCAGGTGTCCGCAGGGTGACTTCTATTGTTCGAAACCCGGCCTCTCGCAATGTCCACGCAAGCTGAACCGCGTAGGTTGCGTCATTCAGGGTTACAACCGGAATGATCCGTTCGGTTCCGGCGTACGATTCGAACTGCTTTTGTTCCATGTGTTCCTCGTGGTATACTCGTTTTTTACTACTATATGGGACTCCGTACGATCGAGAAAGGTTCTGTTCGCGATTTTGTCCAGCATAGTGGATTCAAGTACAGGGAGATAGATGGACACATGGACGGCACGATCGATTCTGTTGAAGAACAGTCAGATGAACCCCTCGTTCCGGCGGTCGAACGTACGCATCGCATTCTGTGGGAGCTTCATATGGCCTCTCCGCAGGGAATTGGCGCTTCAAAACTCGCCGAGAAGCTCGACCTGCCCCGGAGCTCTGCGTATCGTCTCGTGCGTTCGCTTAAGGTGCTCGGCTACCTCAGCGAGACCGGAGTCGGTGGACGGCTGACCCTCGGACCCTCGATTCTTGACATTGCCCGTTCGGCCTTCCGCTCCCATGATCTTGTCTCAGTAGCGCGACCTTACCTGACCCGGCTTTCAAGCATTTGTGGACAGACCGTTAAACTCAGCGCGGAGCGGGGCAATGAGGTGGAAGTTCTTGACTGTGTCGAGAGTCCTCACCCGTTTCGGCTCTCGGCGAGAATCGGATCACGGTTTCCCATAACCGCAGGTGCCGCGAGCAAGGTTCTTCTGGCGTATATGCCTGAGACTCTGCAAAGCCGTGTGCTCGACGAGCCTCTTCCCCGGTTCACCGAAAACTCGATCACCGACCGGAATACCATGGCTAAATGCCTGCTTGAGATCAGGCGGGACGGTGTCGCTACCGATGACGAAGAACACGCACCAGGTATACGTGCGCTCGCAGCGCCGGTCTTCGACTCTCTCGGTCGATGCATAGCCGCTGTAAGTATTGCCTATCTGGCCGCCTCAAATCCGGCCAGTTCGGATCTGGCCACGTGGGAAATTCACTTGAGACGGTGTGTACAGGAGATTCGGGATGCACTCGTGGGCGTATCGTCCTGAAGCGGTGAGCTGCCTTCTTGACCGATTCCGTGGCAGATCAGTATCTTAAGCGTTCAGACACGCCATTACATTACATCAGAGGTTAGAAATGTCACAACACGGAAACGAGAACGCGGATAAGCCGCGTGAATCTATAGATACGGAAGCGACGCAGGCAGCGACGGTTACAGAGGAAGTCGATGTAGAGCAGACAGAAGACACCGCAGCGCAGACGGAGGGGGGCGACGCGCCTTCGCCCGGTGAGGATGGAAGCGTGCGCATTTCTGATCTTGAAGCCCGGATTTCGGCTCTTGAGGCGGAAAACAGTGAGTTAAAGGAACAATACCTAAGGAAACAGGCGGATTTCGAGAATTTCCGCAAACGCATGCAGCGCGAAAAGGAAGATTCGGCCAAATTCGCGAACAAAGAGCTTTTGCTTGACATCATTCCCGTTATTGATGATTTTGAACGTGCGATAAGCTCGGCGAAGAGTACCCCGGACTTCGCCTCGCTCTACGATGGAGTGATTCTGATCGAAAAGCAGCTGACGGGAATGCTCGAGCGAAAGTGGGGTTTGAAGCGATTTGACTCGGTTGGTACTGAGTTTGATCCTCAGCATCACGAGGCACTCACTATGGAAAACAGCGACGACGTAGAACATGCAACGGTTACTGATGATTTCCAGAAAGGGTACATGCTGCACGATCGTGTTTTGCGATCGGCTAAAGTAAAAGTGGCAATGCCCGCTGGTCCGCAGACATCAGAAGACGAAGTGGATTCCGAATGAGTTTTCGGAATGACTCGACAGCAGAGAAACGAAAATAAGGAGTAAATGGAATGGGCAGGATTATTGGAATCGACCTCGGGACAACCAACTCATGTATTGCCATTATGGAAGGCGGTGAGCCTACTGTCATACAGAATGCTGAAGGGCAGAGGACGACGCCGTCCATGGTTGCCTACACGGCAAAAGGCGAGCGGCTGGTAGGTCAGCCTGCTAAAAACCAGGTTGTCACGAACCCGGAAAACACCGTGTACTCGATCAAGCGCTTCATGGGTCGACGTTTCGAGGAGGTTGAGCAGGAGATCGGGATGGTCCCCTACAAGGTCATCAATGATGGCAATGGTGGGATCAAGGTTGACGCCGGGAGCACACAGTACTCGGCCCCCGAAATATCGGCAGCAATTCTTCAGAAGATGAAAGAAACGGCGGAAGACTACCTTGGCGAGAAAGTAACCGAAGCCGTAATTACTGTTCCTGCCTACTTCAACGACAGTCAGCGTCAGGCGACCAAGGACGCAGGGCGCATCGCGGGTCTCGACGTCAAACGCATCGTCAACGAACCGACCGCAGCTGCACTGGCATACGGTTTCGGCAAGGACAAAGGTGACGAACGAATCGCTGTCTACGATCTCGGTGGAGGAACCTTCGATATCAGTATCCTCGAGCTTGGTGACGGTGTATTCGAGGTCAAGAGTACCAACGGCGATACCCATCTTGGAGGTGATAACTTCGATCAGCGCATTATCGACTGGCTTGTTGAAGGCTTCAAGAACGATTACGGTATCGATCTGTCGAAGGACCGCATGGCACTCCAACGCCTGAAAGAAGGCGCGGAGAAGGCAAAGAAAGAGCTCTCGACAACGCAGAGCACGGAGATCAATCTTCCCTTCATTACGGCTGACAGTTCCGGTCCGAAGCATCTGCAGTACACCCTCGAACGTGCCAGGTTCGAGCGCATGGTTGCAGACCTCGTCGAGCGAACCAAGCAGCCCTGTCTCAACGCACTCAAGGATGCCGGAGTAAAGGCTCAGGAAGTCGACGCGGTAATTCTCGTCGGCGGGTCCACGCGAATGCCGGCCGTGCAGAAACTTGTCAAGGATCTCTTTGGCCGTGACCCGAACAAGGGCGTAAACCCGGATGAAGTCGTCGCCTCGGGTGCTGCAATACAGGGTGGAATTCTTGGAGGCGACGTCAAGGACGTGCTGCTCCTGGACGTCACTCCGCTCTCGCTCGGTATTGAGACTCTCGGCGGAGTTTTCACCAAGCTGATCGATCGAAACACCACCATACCGACCCGTAAGAGCCAGATATTCTCGACGGCGGCGGACAATCAGACTGCTGTCAGCATACATGTGCTCCAGGGTGAACGCGAAATGGCGAGCCAGAATCGAACTCTAGGTCGCTTCGACCTGGTGGGAATACCGCCCGCGCCGCGGGGGGTTCCTCAGGTCGAGGTCAGCTTCGACATCGACGCGAACGGTATTGTCCACGTATCCGCGAAGGATCTTGGCACCGGAAAAGAACAGAAGATTCGCATCGAGTCGAGTTCGGGTCTGTCCGAAGACGAAATCAATCGAATGGTAAAAGACGCCGAATCCCACGCCGAGGATGACCGGAAGGCCAAAGAAGCAGCCGAGGCTCGTAACGAAGCAGATTCACTCGTGTATTCCACGGAAAAGAGTCTTTCGGATTACGGCGACAAGGTCAGCGACGAAGACCGGCAGAAGATTAACGGTGCGATTTCGGATCTGAAGTCGGCACTCGACTCAGGCGACGCCGAGCAGATCAAACAGAAGACGGAAGTCCTGAAAGAAGCTTCGTACAAACTCGCCGAAGAAGTGTACAAAGCCTCGTCGGAAAACGCCGAAGGCGCATCCACAGAGAATGGTGGGCAGGCAGGAGCATCGGAACAGGAAACAGGGTCCGATGATTCGGAAACCGTGGAAGATGTTGACTACGAGGTAGTTGACGAAGACGATAACAAGTAAGTACCGACCGGCAGGAATTTCTGGTGGCAAAAACCGATTATTACGAAGTCCTTGGCGTGGCGAAAACCGCGACCAAGGACGATATAAAGAAAGCGTATCGCAAAGTCGCAGTGAAGTACCACCCGGACAGGAATCCGGGTGACTCCAGCGCTGAGGATATGTTCAAAGCTGCTGCCGAAGCCTATGAAATATTATCGGACGACCAGAAGCGACAGGCCTACGACCAGTTCGGGTTCGCCGGCGTGGACGGGATGTCCGGTAATGGCGGCGGGGGATTTTCCAGCGCGTATCGCGATTTCGAGGATATTTTCGGGGATTTCTCCGGGATTTTCGACAGCTTTTTCGGTGGCGGACGTCGCGGCGGAAGAGGCAGATCAGGACCACGACGTGGTTCGGATATCAAGGTCGAGCTCGAAATTTCCTTCAAGGATGCCGCGTTCGGCTGTGTAAAAGAGATCACGTATCCCAGGACGGTCCACTGCAGTTCATGCTCGGGCACAGGATCTGAGGGAGACGGTGCGCGCCGAACCTGCCCCACCTGTGGTGGCGTCGGACAGGTGAGACGCAGTCAGGGCTTTTTCTCGGTTGCTACGGTTTGTCCCGACTGTCAGGGCGAAGGACAGATCGTAGAGAACCCCTGTCGAACCTGCGGTGGTGCCGGGGTCGAGCAGCGTCGTTCCACCGTAAAGGTCACCATACCCGCCGGAATTGATACCGGAAAGCGGTTAAGCGTACCCGGGCAGGGTGAGGCAGGGCCACACGGTGCTCAGGCGGGCGATCTGTACGTCTTTCTGCGCGTCGCGCCTCACGAGTACTTTGAGCGTGACGGAGACGATCTGTACTGCCTCATTCCCGTGAGCTTTACTCAGGCCGCGCTCGGCGCCGACGTATTTATTCCGTCGCTCGACGGCGAGCGGATTACGGTCAAGGTTCCTTCCGGGTCGCAGAATGGCGATATTCTCCGGGTGAAAGGCTGGGGTGTACCACGCCTGAATCATTCGTCGAAACGCGGCGATCTCTACGTGAAGCTCCGTGTCATGGTACCTGAGAGAGTTCATGGCAAGGTCAAGCATCTCCTGAAAGAACTGGCCGAGGTTGAAGCGGCGAGCAGCGAACCGGACCCGGTTCCGCTGTCGAGCCTGCGATAAGTTAGCGGTCGAGTCTGCGTTTAATCGACGAAGCCCGTTTTCTTTCGGGTCCCGAGGCCTCATTACCAGCATGATTTTGGCCGATCCTTACCATATGCGATCTTATCACTCACGAACGGTACGTATCATCTGCGCAGCCATAGTACTCATTGTTCTGACTGCATCGTTTCCCTTCGAAAGTGCACCGAGGGCGACGACCTTCGACCCCGAGGACTTTACCTCCGAGTGGGACCTGCTCGACACCAACGACGACGGTCAGATTGACTATGCGGTCATTTCGGACAGCGACGGCCTTTTGATACGCGCCGCGATGGATTACTCCGGTGACGGGCGCTTTGATAATTTCTACGCATACCACGACGGGCAGCTTGTGCTGCACGAAATCGACTCCAACTCTGACGGAGCGATAGATCTGCGGGTGTTCGTTATCGAAGGTAACCAGATTGCCGGGTTTGAGCAGGACACGAATCATGACGGGCGCATGGATCTGGAAGAGTTTTTCTACGAAGAGGTCTCGCAACGGCGATGACCGGCGACTGGGTTCACGGAGTACACGGAATACGGGGCATGCTCGACGCCGGAATAACCGGCGTTCTTCTCGTTGAGAAGGGACAGGACCGTGCCCGCGCGCTGATCCGTGCCTCAGGAACAGGCGTGAGCGTCGAGCAGGTTACACGTGCAGAACTTCGAAAACGGACAGACAACGTGGGGGCCAGAATTGCTGCATTTCGCGCCGGAAGCGAAACTCAAGCAGTTCGGGTGGCGGGAAGTACCCGGAGCAGCAACCGGGTTGATCGGCCGAACCGTGTTATTGACCTTGCCGCACTCAAACCCGTGACTTCGAGGGAAACCATATTCGCGCTCGATCAGGTTACCGATCCTCATAACCTTGGGGCAATTATCCGGACCGCAAACCGTTTCGGTGTACGTGCCGTGGTCTATCCGAAACGAGGCAGTGCGACCGACAGCGAGGTCGTCCGGCGTGCGAGTGCCGGCACGAGCGAACACCAGCTGCACGGTACCGTTGTGAATCTTGCACGGACACTTCGGGACCTGCGGGACGCTGGATACTGGATCTATGCCGCAGAGGCAAGGGGCGAAGCCCTCCCGGATGCTGTGATCAGCTTTCCTGCCGTCATCGTCTTCGGAAGCGAAGGCGAGGGCATACGGCCGAATGTTCGGGAAAACTGCGACGCGGCGCTCGCGATTCCCGGGGGCGGTTTTGCCGACAGTCTGAACGTATCGGTCGCAGCCGGAATCTTCGCCTACGAGTTGAACCGTCAGCTGCGGCATGCGCCGTAACGCTGCGAACGGATTCTGTCGGGAGGCGTTTACTCTCCGAAGATTCGGGAACCGATATCACCGCGAAACCAGGCTCCTTCAAAATCAACTGCTTCGGCAACCTGATAGGCAGCGGCGCGTGCTTCGATAATGTTCCGGCCCCGTGCTACACAGGTCATACAACGTCCGCCGTCAGTCACAAGGCGGTTTTCCCCGTCTGTCCGTGTGCCACCGTGAAACAAAAGTTGCTCGATCGTGTCGGGTGTAACGGGATGCGCCTTTGTTTCGTGTATCTGTATGGGATACCCGGTTTTGTGATCGATTGGATAGCCGGCGGATGCTACAACCACACCGACCGAGACGAGATCGTCAATTTCCAGGAATGCGTCACGGATACGGCCGTTAATCATGGCATCACACATGTCGAGGATGTCCGCTCTGATTAAAGGCAGGAGTACCTGTGTCTCGGGATCGCCAAAGCGAACGTTGTATTCAAGAACTTTTGGACCGTCGTCGGTAATCATGAGACCTATGTAGAGTACGCCGGTGTATCGGAGCTTATCCGAGTCAAGGCCATGAATGCTCGGCTGAACGACGGTTTCTTCGATGATCGTAAGCATCTCGTCCGGAAGCCACGGAACGGGACATACTGCTCCCATGCCACCGGTGTTCGGGCCGGTCGAGCGTTCTCCTGCCTTCTTGTAATCCGCGCAGGCGGGCAGCATTCTATATCCATTCTGGTCGAGCAACACAAAGACGGACACCTCGTACCCAGTGAGAAAGTCTTCTATGACGACTGATCCGCTTTCCAGAGCATTGAGTCCAAACTCCCGTGCCTCCTCCAGGGATTTGGCCTCCAGGACCCCTTTCCCTGCGGCGAGCCCATCCATTTTAAGAACCATCGGGAGTGACCGTTTCGCAAGCTCCCGTTCGAGTTCCTGCCCGGAATGAACCGTGCATGCCCGAGCCGTAGGGATGTGATGCTTTTCCATGAACTGTTTTGAGAAGGTCTTACTGCTTTCAAGGCGGGCTGCCGCAGATCCCGGACCGATTACCGGGATTCCTGCTTCGTTCAGTGCATCCGAAACGCCGGCTGCGAGCGGAGCTTCCGGGCCGACGAACACAAGATTAATGCGATACTTCCTGCAGCACTCTACAACCGCTGCAGGATCAAGGACGTCGACATCCGGCAGATTCGTTCCGAGTTGTCCGGTTCCTGGATTACCAGGGGCAATATAGAGGCCGCTTAAACGATTACTGCGGGATATCTTCCAGGCGATGGCGTGCTCGCGGCCGCCTGATCCTATCAATAGTACTTTCACGTGTGTGTATCCTCCAGTCTGTAACAGTCGGGCAGCGATTCACGCAGACCTGAAGCATACAGATTCGCGCCGGGCCACTGACCATTGTCTATATACTTGGCGACCTGCTCAACCACCTTCGGGTAGAGAATGTGCTCGAGACGATGGATCTGCTTCTCGAAGTCCACGATCGATGCAATCGTGGTCCGGTCGAAAGACGCCTGGGCGATTACCGGTCCCGTATCCATGCCGGCATCAACGAGGTGTATGGTGATCCCTGCCCTGGCGTTACCCGAATGGAAACTCCGCTCGATCGCGTGCATACCCGGAAATTCAGGCAGCAGTGAAGGGTGTATGTTCAGAATACGACCTGCGTAGGTATCTACGAGCTCTGCACCGAGCAATCTCATGTAGCCGGCAAGAACGAGAAGATCGACCTTCTGTTCCGCGAGAACTGCCCGTATTCTTTGTTCTGCGTGCTCCCGGCCGGAACGGTACGATACGAGAAAGCCGGGCAGACCGGCGGAGGCTGCAAGTTGATGTATCCCGCTGGATGATCTGTCACTGATCGTGCATGCAATCTCGCAGGAACGGATGGACGGGTCCGATACGGCACCGCCTGGGAAAGGAGCCTTTTGAAGATATCCGAAGTGTTCGAGGATGCATTGTGCGTTGCTTGCAGTTCCGCTGGCAAAAAGGGCGATGCGAGCCATATCAGCTGCTTGATGCGCCTTGAAGCACGCCGATCTGACTCAGCTCGATGCCGTGCCCGTCGGCACTCGTGTATACGTCTGCGTGTTCAAGGAAGCTGTCCGCGCCGGCCTTGCTCACGACGATGGCGACACCAATACCCATGTTAAACACGGTACGCATTTCTGAAATCTCGACTGAGCCATACTCCGCTATGTGCCCGAATATCTCTGGTACCGGCCAGTCCCAGCTCAACTCCAGCGAAAGACCGTCGGGGATTACCCGCGCTATGTTACCTGCCAGACCACCACCGGTAATATGGGCGGCGGCTGCAAGGGCAGGGTGTTGTGCAAGGTGCATGAGCTCTCGCACATAAATTCTGGTCGGTTCAAGAAGGTCTGCGTATAGCGGCTCCGGTGCGTGTTCCAGCGCCTTTCGAGCCAGACTGAGCCCGTTCGAGTGCACTCCGTTTGAAGCCATGCCGAAAACGAGGTCGCCAGCTTTCAGTAGATCCGTTCGTGGCAGCATGCGAGCTTTCGAGACTACTCCGGTGCAGAAGCCTGCGAGGTCAAACGAACCAGCAGCGTATACATCGGGCATTTCGGCTGTTTCACCGCCCGAAAGCTTGCAATCGGCCAGCTCACACCCCTGCACGATGCCTTCCATTATGTCTTCAAGCGGGGTCGCGGTCAGTTTTCCACAGGCAATATAGTCAAGAAACTGCAGAGGTTGGGCCCCGCATACCGCAAGATCGTTCACACACATGGCGACCAGATCGATGCCGATCGTTCGGAAAAGGCCGAGTCGTTCAGCGACGAGCAGCTTCGTACCTACGCCGTCAGTGGTGGACAACAGAACCGGATCAGGGATGCCGGTCAGATCGAGCTCCAGGCCACCGGCAAAGCCTCCGATGCCGCCTGACAGAGCCGGTGAACGTATCGAGGCAATATAGCGGGAGAAGCTGTCACCGGCCTCTATGTCCACTCCAGCGGAAGTATAGTCCATGCTCACTGCTCCATTTCGAGAATTTCGTGATCACGAGGTTGTTTCCGACGTTCATCCTCGGTAAGAGGTACTGCGAGGGGGTATGCGCCGCTGAAACACGCGTAACAGAAGTCTTTCGGTTTTGCGAGGACGTTCTTCAGGTGGGCGATGTCGAGGAAGCGGACGCTGTCCGCGCCTATGTACGCCGCAATCTCATCCGGTGATTTCTTGTTGGAAATGAGTTCGTCGCGGGTGGGGATATCTATGCCGAAAAAACACGGCCATCGCAGTTCCGGTGCGCAGAGGCGCAGATGCACCTCTCTGGCACCGGCTCGTTTCAGGAGTTTGACCAGACTGCGAGCTGTTGTACCCCGCACGAGTGAATCATCGATCAGCATGACGGACTTTCCGGCGATGACGTCGGTGACGGGGTGAAGCTTCATGCGCACCGCGAGTTCCCGCTCCGCGGTAGTCGGCATAATGAATGACCGACCGGCGTAGTGATTTCGGGTCAGTCCGAAATCGAAGGGGATGCCCGAGGCCTCAGCATAACCGAGTGCGGCAGTCGTCCCGCTGTCGGGCACGGGGACGACGATGTCTCCACCGCGTCCATCCAGCTCGTCTACTTCGGCCAGAGCCCGGCCCATGTTCTTGCGGGCAGTATAGACCCCGGTCCCGAAAACGCGTGAGTCCGGGCGGGCGAAGTATATAAGCTCGAACACGCATTGAGCGCGCTTTCGACCGACAGATTTTATTCGGCGGTTCTGTTCGCCGTCGGGACCGAGTACAAGTATGTCACCAGGTTCAAGCTCGCGCTGTCCGGTACAGCCCAGCACATCCAGCGCACACGACTCGCTTGCCACGATGGTCATTCCGTCGTGGTACCCGACAAACAGTGGGCGAAAACCGTTCGGATCCCGTACGGCAAAGAGCCTGTCGTCGTGCATCAACACCATCGTGTAGGCGCCTTCGAGGGCCTCGAGAACCTCTTCCAGGGCGGTGTCAAAGGAGTCGCGACGTGAGCGCGAGAGCATGTGCAGAATCAGCTCAGTGTCGGAACTTGTCTGAAAGATCGCGCCTTCGTGCACCAGACGGTCGCGCAGCTGCAGGGCATTCGATATGTTTCCGTTGTGTGCAACGGCCACTTCGCCCTTGTTGCACTGCACGACCAGGGGCTGGGCGTTTTCCAGCTTGTTTCCGCCATGTGTGGAGTAGCGTACGTGTCCGATGCCAACGGTGCTTTCCCGATGACCGGAAAGGTAGCGGGAGAGAACCGTCGAAACCATTCCGAGATCCTTGTACGCGACGGTTCTACCGTCCTTCCTGTACGCGATTCCCGCGCTTTCCTGTCCGCGATGCTGGAGCGAGAACAGGGGAAAGAATAAGTGTTGGGGTATATTAGCGGGGACGGGCGAGTAGATGCCTGCTACCCCGCAAAAGTGTTTTAAAGTGTCTGAGGAGCTTCCCACGATACGGTGCTTATAGCACCACAGTCTGTAAGGGTCAACCGTCGATGCCGAATACGCGGAGGCTGTTGGCGTAGATCGCTTCTGCGATCTGCTCCAGGGGTTCCTCTCTGAGTTCTGCGATGAACTCTACGGTATCCCGAAGGTACGACGGCTTATTCCGTTTCCCCCGGTGGGCACTCGGCACCATAAACGGACTCTCGGTCTCGACAAGCATTCTCTCAAGCGGCATGTTCACCGCTGTCTCGTGCAGATTTCGGGCGTTCCGGTACGTTACATTTCCGGCGAATGAAATATACAGGTCAAGTTCAAGCGCCTGTTGCGCGTACTTCCAGTCTTCACTGTAGCAGTGGAGTATTCCACCCTTCGGAGGCAGTTTTTCCTGCAAAATCTCGAGAACATCCGTTCCGGCCTCTCGGTTGTGAATCACCACCGGATACCCGAGTCGCGATGCGATTTCGAGTTGTCGTATAAACAGTTCAATCTGGCTGTCCTTGTCACCGAACTTCCGGTAATAGTCCAGTCCGATTTCTCCGATAGCGACGACGCGCGGCAGGGCAACACCTTCTTCGATCTTCTGCTCCCAGTCCCGGCCGGGATTCGTGACCTCGGACGGGGATACTCCCACACTGTGATACACGTTGTCGGCGGTACTCAGATTTTCGTGGATCTGAAAGAAATCGTGCAGGTTGTTGCAGATACTGAGTATACCGGTAACGCCTTCCTGTTTGGCTTCTTTTACGATAATAAGCTGTTCGATCGGATCTTCATGAATCAACCCGATATGGGCGTGAGTATCAAAAAATTTCATATTTTTTCCGTCGCTTCGTCTGCTGAATATACCCGCAGTTGTTCGCTTGAGCGACAAACTGACGAGATTCGGTTTTTTCCTGGTGCCGGGACGCCTAGTGCCACCAACATACCTCTTTGCTTGTTGGGCGTCAACAGACCTGCAGCCGTCACGCGAGCTTTGACATCGTCAACAGCGGCGTGATAGCGTTTCAGAGCGATGTCCGGAACGGATTACAGATGAGCAGAAAAGAACCCCGACACCCACGTATTCAGAAGCGACGCTACGCCTCGGAGCGAGAAGGAAAGGGACGTTTCACCGTCATGGTGATTCCGCATTCCGAGAAACGAATCGTCAACCTTCGGGTGACGGCTCTCGTGTTCGTTGTGCTTGGTATCATGGTCTTCGGTGTCGCGAGCCTCTTCTTTTATATCGCGACGGTGTACAGCGATCGCGGGCGCGAAGTAGCTGAGCAGAGTACACGACTCGAGCAGAACTACGAGGGGCTGCAGCAGGTCCGGGAGCAGATAACCGGACTCCGTGGCGGCGCCGGTGAGTTTCAGGCCGCAATTCAACGCGCCATGCAGTACACGGGTAGTGAAGCATCTGGTGGTACCGAAGGTCCCGAGGTGGATGGAAGTGGAGATTTTCTTGAGTTCGAGTGGTTGCGTGAGGCTTCCGACGCCGATATACCCGACAGTCTCTTTATCTCTGCGGTCTCCGAAATGCTCGACTCGTATACCGAACCGCTGATACAGCTATCACAGCTGTTTCAGGAGGAGCGCGAGTTTCTCATGAATCTCCCCGTACTCTGGCCCGTCGATTCGCGCGCCGGACAGGTGCGCAGGCAGTGGGGTCCGGGAGAAGATCCTATTCGCGGAGAGTTCGACATGAGTCAGGGTGTTCTGATCTGGGACGTGCCGGGCTCTCCCGTTGTCGCGAGCGCAAACGGCAAGATTACGCGTGTTGATTTCGATCCGAACGGCTATGGATGGCACGTGGATATAGAGCACAGTTTCGGATTCAAGACCCGATACGCACACCTTCAGAGTATCCGGGTTCAGCCGGGAGATCAGGTTACACAGGGGCAGGTACTGGGCACCCTGGGTTCGAGCGGAAACACCGTGGAGCCCCGATTGGGTTTCGAGGTCTGGCTTGGGACCGAAAATATTGATCCGAACGTCTTCCTCACTGTTCGACCCGCAGCGGGCACAGAGATTGTGCCGAACGGTCGACGATCATTGATTGATTAAGGATACTTGGAATGGCAATACGTCAGGCATCATTTGATTCACTGGTCAACTCCGTGGTTGGAGCCGGTACTCATTTTCGCGGCGATCTTGAACTTGCGGGGCTGCTTCGCATCGACGGTGATTACTCAGGTACGATCCGCACGTCGGGTAAAGTAATCATCGGAAGCAGCGGCAGAGCCGATTGCACGATCGAAGCCTCGGTTGTGGTGATCGGAGGAATCTTTAAAGGGGAGATCTATTGCACCGCGAATGTGATCGTACTCGCTTCAGCGATTGTAATCGGTAACCTCTACAGTCCGCGCATGGTTGCCGAAGAAGGAACCCTGATTCATGGTTCCTGTGTTGTAACCGGGATTGAGGCCTTTGAGAAACGTCGCCGCGAGCTGTCTGCTCAGGGCGCGGGCGACCGCTTTAACCGGACCCTGTTCCAGCCGATCGAACCCGGTAGTCTTACCGGCGAGGATCCCTTTGTGAGTCAGAGAAAGACTTCGGCCAGTCCCGAGTCCTTTGACCCAGACGCCCGTCCCGTATATTCCGAATCTGAGGGGACAGGCTGATCAGCCGGAGGTTTGCCGATGGACCGTATAGATGCAGGAAGCTACTTCGGTGCCGCAAGCGCTGCGGGTTCAGGGTCTGCTTCCACACGTAAGAAAAAATCGAAAGATCGCGCTACCGGTGCTGCCGGCTCGCAGCCGGCTCCGTTCGCGTCGACGCTCGAGTCACTAACGGCGGCGGAACACGAGTTTTCCAGCGCAGCCGTCGAGGCGAGTCTGGAGCAGGCAGAAAAGGTCCTTGACGATATTCAGAAGCTTGGGGACGACCTGAAGCGGGTTCCTTCGCGGGATAATCTCAGCCGGTATCGCTCCGCTGTCAGCGAGTTTCTTTCTCTCGTCGTGGCAGGATCATTTCGAACCGAGCAGCACGAGAGCGGCGGCCATGTCCTCAATCGCAAGCGATTCACCATCATCTCTCAGATAAACAGTTCTCTTGAACGTCTGGCTGTCGGCCTCCTGCAGACGCAGGGGGAGCAGCTGTCGCTGCTTGCCCGGGTGGATGAGATACAGGGAATGCTGGTCGATCTGCTCGAGTAGGCCCTGTGTATGTATGCGACAGACACACCGTGCGGGCGCTCTTACCCGGATGTCGGTTCGTCCTGATACTGAAGGCGGTACAGATTGTAGTAGAGGCCTTTATGGCTGATCAGTTCGTCGTGGGTACCCTGTTCGACGAGCTGCCCGTGGCTTAGGACGAGAATCCGGTCGGCATGACGGATGGTCGAGAGCCGGTGTGCGATAACGAGGCTCGTTCGTCCTTCCATCAGCTTGAGCATAGCCTTCTGTATCAGCTGTTCGGTCTCAGTATCGATGTTTGCGGTTGCCTCGTCCATGATGATTATGCGTGGATCGTGGGCGAGAACCCGGGCAAAACTCAGAAGCTGTCGCTGGCCGGTTGAGATATTGGTCGCACCTTCGTTGAGTACCGAATCAAAACCCTCGGGTAGCTGGGTAATGAACTTTTCTGCCTGTACGATGCGTGAAACATCGCGTATGCGCTCATCCGAAAAATCGGCACCGAGTCGTATGTTCTCACTGACCGTTTCGTTAAAAAGAAACACATCCTGCTGAATGGGTTGCACCGTTGTTCTCAGCTGCGCGAGCGGTACCGACCGTATGTCTGTGCCATCGATTCGTATGCTGCCTTCCTGTATGTCCCACATTCGGGTCAGAAGATTCGCGATTGTCGTCTTGCCCGCACCGGTGTAGCCCACGACCGCTACCGTTTCGCCTGCGGCGATGCGGAACGACAGGTTTCGTATAACGATTTCACCCGGCTTGTACGCGAACACCACGTTATCGAATACGACTTCACCGCGTACGGGTTGGGGCAGGGTTCCTGTTCCGGTATCCGCGATTTCGTCCTTCTCATCGAGAATCTGGAACACACGCTCGCCGCCGGCCATGGCCGACTGCAGGATGGTAAACTGCTCGGAGATACTCATTACCGGCTGGTAAAAAAGACGAACGTAGTTGATGTACGCAATTACAATGCCGAGGCTGACGAGCCCCCGCGAGAAGAAGGAAGCTCCAAAATAGATGATGACGGCGATGGAGACGTTGGAGAGCAGATCCACAAGCGGTCTGAACGTTGCCATAACGTACATCTCGCCAAGGTTCGCCTTCATAAGTGCTTCGTTATCCTGTTCGAACCTCTCGGCTGCGCGGCGTTCGGTCACAAACATCTGTACGACACCCATGCCTGAAAGGTGCTCGTTCAGAAATGTGTTAACCCGGCTGACCCACACCCTGACATTCCGGAATGCTTCGCGGGCCCGAACTCTGAAAAATGCAAACGCCACGACCACCGGAGGGAGTGTCAGCAGCGTTACCGTCCCGAGACGGCGACTCAGAATAAATAGAGCGATAACAACGCCGATCATCCGTGCCATGTCGCGTATGAGGTTGCTCAGAACGTTCTGAAAGAGCTCGTTGATGGTTTCAACATCGTTGGTCACACGGGTGACCATTTTCCCGACGGGATTCCTGTTCAGATAGTCGAGACTCTGATGGGTTACGTGTTTGAACAGCGTGAGCCGCATGTCTTTCATGATTCCCTGACCGGTCAGGGCGAGCAGGTACACCTGTGTAAAACTCAGCGAGAGTACTGCGACGAGGACAATGAGGAAAAACAGTGCCATACGAGTGATGCCATCGATGTCCGGCGCTCGAAGCGACCGTCGGTCATCGGGCTCGATGCGGCTGAGGTCGGATGATCGAATCGAAGCATAGTCCGCCGAGCCCGTGAAGAGCTCGTCGTACCGGGTAACGATCCCCTGTACCCGGGCGTCATTCAGACCGACGACAAAGAACTGCTCCTCCGAGAGGATGCCGGCTTCGGTCAGGCGTTCGCGTTCCAGTCCGGTGACGTCTACAAGGCGGCTGGTGTTCACGTAGATCTGCCCGTCGATGCGGATATCTGCGTCATCGAGCCGGAGCGAATCAAGATCCGCAGACTCGGCACCGGCCTCGCTGATTCGTACATAACTTCGCACGAGGTATTCGTCGACGGTGCGCTGTATCACGATGGGGATGCCCAGCTCGCCAGCGGTCGCGACGAGCAGAGCGGCTACCGCGATTATGGCCTTCCACTTATGCGGCGCCACGAACTGCAGCAGGCGCCTGAGCAGCGCGGGATTGAATCCCGAGATTACCTTTTCCTCTTCCATCATGATTTCAGATCTCCGGCCGATTCGAGGCGTTGCAGGGCGGCAATTTCTGCATAGAAGCCGTCTTCGTCTTCCAGCAGCTCCGTGTGCGTGCCGTGTTGCACGATACGCCCGTGTTCGATAACCGCAATATGATCCGCCGTCTTCAGGGTCGATACCCGGTGACTGATGATAATGCTGGTTTTTCCCGCGCGTTCCTTGAGAAGCTGGTCAAGGATGCGTTCCTCCGTTTCGGTGTCAACGGCACTCAGAGCATCGTCAAAGATGAGTATGCCATGATCGGTTGCAAGAGCCCGGGAAATCGATACCCGTTGCTTCTGTCCGCCGCTGAGGGTTATACCCCGCTCACCAACCTGTGTGTCCCAGCCTGCCGGAAAATTTTCGATGTCCCGGCTGATCGTCGACACATCGGCAACATGCAGGATGCGCTCGTCATCCGATACCGACATGCCGAAGCCGATATTGTCGCGTATGGTCTGCGAAAAGAGGAAGTTATCCTGCGCGACTATGGCAAACTGGAGCCGAAGCCAGGACAGATCGTAGTCGTGTATGTCTCGTCCATCGAGGAAGATCGTTCCCCGTGGTGGATCTATCAGGCGTGGCAGGAGTTTGATCAGGGTGCTCTTTCCGCTTCCTGTACGCCCGAGTATTCCCAGTATGCTTCCCGCCGGCACCGTCAGATCTATGTTCCTGAGTGCTTCATCCTCAGTATCGCTGTACTGGTAGCTCAGGTTGCGTATCTCTATGCTCCCGTGGATAGGTGTCCGTATTCCGTTGATCGGACTCGTGATGTCGGGTTCTTCCTGCAGTATCTGGTTGACGCGACTGAGACTTGCACCTCCGCGCTGCAGCAGGTTTACCGTGAACCCCATACCCAGCATTGGCCAGATCATCATCTCGAGGTAGCTCAGTGTCTGAACGAAGTCACCTGCGGAAATCTCGCCGACAACGACAGCGACACCTCCGAAACGGAGCAACAACAGCGATGTGAGTCCCGACAGAAAGGTTACGAGGGGGAAAAACATGCCCCAGATCCGGATGAGTCGCATGTTCCGCGTCTGATACTCGTCATTCGCATCGCGGAACCGGTTTGCAAAGTAATCTTCCTTCACAAAGCTTTTGATAACGCGTATGCCCGCCAGTGATTCCTGGGCCTGTTCGCTCAGGGTGGAAAAGCCTTCCTGCACACTGCGAAACAGCTGGCCGACCAGTTTCCCGAGAAAAAGGACGAGAAAGGTAATAAGCGGCAGCGGGAGAATGACAATCAGCGCCAGGGCAGGGTTCTGTATAAAGATAATGGTGAGTATCGCCGCGCTCATGAGAAGGCCATCAGTCAACGCTACCAGAGCCATTCCGCTCGCCATTCGTATCGCGTTCATGTCATTCGTGGCTCGAGCCATGAGATCGCCGATGCGCGTGCGATTGTAAAAGCTCCCCGACAGCGACAGCAGATGATTGAACAGCTTGTCTCGGAGCTCCTTCTCAATACGTCTGCTCGCACCGTGAATGTAATAGCGCCACCCGAATCGTCCGGCAGCGATTAGCACGGCGGTCAGGAGCAGCCAGCCCATGAGCTCAGCGACCGATGACAGGTCGACTGCACCTTCGGCGATCATATCGATTGCGATACGGATAAACTGAGGAATGAGAAGCTGTCCGCCACTGGTGACGAGCAGCCAGAATATACCGAATATGTACATTCTGCGGTATTTCCGGACAAAGGGGAGAAGCGTTCTGAATTCTTTAAGCATAGTCGATCGTGTAAGTCCCTGTTTACGTTCGTGGTAGCTGTAGCGAGCGCGGTATGTGTTCCGTCCCGGACGACTCGTTACTGCGCCAGATTGCCACCTGTTTTCGCACCATTTCCTCGGCGGTCTTTAAAGCGCCGCTCAGTTCATCGCGGCTGTGTGCCGGGGGAAGAACACCGATAATCCTGATCCGGTAGACCGCGCCCCGCATGTGCCTGATAACCTGTCGAAGCTTCCCGAAAGTATAACCTCCGTCCACGGCTATGACCATGATCGGGAGTGGATACTCGTTATTAAGCATCCGGATAGCTCCGCTGCGAAACGTCA
>RECN01000041.1 GCA_007694005.1 Spirochaetaceae bacterium | reverse complement strand
GCCGACGGCATGGCAGGCGCGTTCTTTAACTCTATTCTGATCACGCTTCCTGCGACCGTCATTCCCATTACTATGGCAGCCTTTGCCGCATACGCGGTATCGTGGATGAAGTTCCCGGGACGACAGTTTCTCTTTGTGATGATCGTCGGGCTTCTCATTGTGCCCCTGCAGATGGCACTGATACCGGTCCTCCGTGTGTATACGGCTAATAATATCAGCGGTACCTTCGTTGGCATGTGGCTCGCTCATACCGGCTTCGGACTGCCGCTGGCGACCTACATCATGTACGGATACATTTCGGGAATACCCAAGTCCATACTCGAGTCAGCCCACGCAGACGGGGCAACGCCGTGGATGATGTTTACCCGGCTGATACTCCCGCTGTCGGTACCGGCGATTGCGTCCTTTGCGATTTTCCAGTTTCTGTGGGTATGGAACGATCTGCTTGTTGCTCTGGTGTTCTTCGGCACCCGACGCCCCATTGTCACCACTCGACTCGCCGAGCTTGTCGGCAGTCGCGGTCAGTCCTGGCATGTGCTGACATCCGGAGCCTTTGTCACTATGATTGTGCCGCTCATCATCTTCTTCTCCATGCAGCGCTACTTCGTGCGGGGAATGATGGCTGGTTCGGTCAAGGGATAGAGCATTCGATCGCGTGTAGGGGAAGTGGAGACACTATGGAACAGAAGCGCGTCTCAGCAGCAGATGTGGCACAGAAAGCCGGTGTCTCAAGGACAACTGTTTCCTTTGTGGTTAACAATACTCCGGGGAAAAGCATTTCCGAAGACACCCGGCAGCGCGTGCTCGCGGCCATGCGCGAGCTTGGATATACCCCCGACGAAAGCGCACGACGCGTCGCGATGGCCCGCCGACAGACCGTCGGCCTCTACGTTCGCCATACGCAGTATGTGTACACCGACGCGTTCATCGTGCGCACAGTCGAGGGAATGTCGCAGGCGGTCAACCGGCACAGGGTGCAGCTGATCATTCAGCCCATATCGCAAAGTTACTCCGGCAGCTACGTCGATCTTGTCCGACACGATAATCTCGACGGCATCATTCTCATCAACACCAGAGCGGGCGACGAAGGACTTGCAGACCTGATCGACTCCCGGATACCGGTCGTGAGCCTCGATGATCTCGGCGACATGGATGTAGATCAGGTGTTCGTCGATAACCGGGGAGCTGCGCGACAGATCGTCGAGTACCTGATCGACCTCGGGCATAAGAGAATCGCCATGATCACCCACGCGGCGCTTTCGTTTACCGCATCGTCGGCTCGCTTCGAGGGGTATAAGGACGCCTTGTACAACGCGGGAATACAATACGATGAGGCACTGCTTCGCTGCGCAGACTTCTCCGAACGGTCCGGACACGACGCCATGATGGAACTGCTTTCGCTGGAAGACCAACCTACCGCGGTGTTCTCGGGAAACGATGTTATTGCCTACGGAGCCCTGCTCGCGGCTCGTGAAAAGAACGTCGTGGTGCCGGATCAGATATCGGTCGTCGGCTTCGATGACGATTATCTCAGTCGCTACATGAATCCGCCTCTGACCTCGGTAGCGCTGCCGGCAGCCGGAATGGGGTCGGCGGCGGTGTCCCTGCTTGTCGAGCGATTAAGCGAAAACGGAAAGGCGCGGAAGTCACGCCGTCTGGTGCTTCCGACGCACATCAGCATCAGATCCTCAGCCTCGGCTCCAGCCTCGTAGAGACCGGGGCGGGTCTCAGCCCCGCATCCAGGAGAAATCCGGCACCGGAGGATCTGCCGCCGGACGGGCGACGAGGTAGCCCTGCACGTAGGTTGCCCCGTGATCGCTGATCCAGCGGTACTCTTGTGGCGTCTCTATGCCTTCCACGATGGTATCAACTCCGAGCTTGTTCGCCATGGACAGCAGGTTCTCGCAGATGCGGGCCTTGTAGGGGTCGGAGTCAACGTTTCGCGTCAGTTCAAGGTCAAGCTTCACGTAGTCCGGTCGAAGTTTATCGAGCGAGGTGAGCGAATTGAAACCGGCACCGAGATCGTCGAGCGCGACCTTGAAGTTCCGGGACCGATAGTGGTCCAGAATGGCCGTGAGCTGACTGATGTCTGCTACGCGGTCGCTTTCGACGATTTCGAAGACGATCTGATCGGTCTGCAGACTCGATTCCTCGAGTGCGTGTATCGTTGTCTGAAGGCAGGTTTCCGGTGAGTAGATTGAGGTGGGATTGAAGTTAATGAATATCTTCGACGTGATCCCGAGCCGGGTAGCGTTGCGTATAGCCGTTATCCGGGCATCCCGGTCGAGGTAGTACAGGAGGTTCGACTTCCGGGCAACGCCGAACAGGATGTCCGGGCGTATCAGGCCGCCGTCGGCATCACGTCCCCGACTGAGGCACTCGTAGGCAAAGAGGCTCTGGTCTGCAACCCGCACAATGGGCTGAAACCAGGTTTCAAGTCGTTTCGACTTGAGCATCTCAACGATGCTTCCTCCCTGCACGTCGGCGATCATCTCTTCGAGCGACTGCATGTGCACGAGGTTGCGTATCGTAGCCTGTACCCCGGGCTCAACGATGAGCGCTCTGGTATCACGCTGTGCACGCGAACTCAAGGCTGACAGACTGGAATCGCACACTTTCTCGAGCGTTTCGGCCGAAACGTGGAAACGACTGATGCCGTCAAACAGGTGCTCCGCCTGAATGGCGTTGTTCTCAAAGGCTTCGCGGATCTGCTCCTCAATCATAGCCATGGGTGCCGATATATACACGTCAAGCTGACCTGACAGGGTTGTGGGCAGCACTTCGCAGATCTTACACGGCATTGTCAGTTGCTTCCTTCCAGGGTCTAATGTACGGGTTCGATTCTATAGAGCCCTCCGTCGCGCTCGTCGCTGATTACGCGGAGCAGTCCGTCAGGCCCCTGGACAATATCACGTATACGTCCAATCTGTCGAGACAGAAGCACTTCCTCGTGGACCAGCTCCTCTCCTTCGATGACCAGACGGTGCACCTGCTGCTGCACGAGCGAGGCGAGGAACAGGTTGTCCCGCCACGCGGGGAAGGCGTCTCCGGTATAGAAGGTCATGCCCGATGGCGCGATGGCCGGTGTCCAGTAATGGACCGGGTTCGTCATTCCGTCCCGCTCGGCTGCGCCGATTTCGGCTCCGGTTGAGTATTCGGTGCCCTGCGATACTACCGGCCATCCGTAATTCCGTCCCGATTCGATGAGGTTCAGCTCGTCGCCACCTCGGGGACCGTGTTCGCTTTGCCAGATCTGCCCGGTCCGGGGATGTATGGCCATACCCTGTGCATTGCGGTTGCCGACGGTGAAGAGCTCGGGAGCGTAGTCATCGTTCCCGACCCAGGGGTTGTCCTCGGGAACGGTCCCGTCGTCGTTCAGTCTGATCGTACCGCCCGCATGGTCGCGGAAATTCTGTGATCGGGTGCGCTGCCCGCGGTCTCCGATCGTGAAAAGCAGGGTGCCGTCGTCGAGGAACACGAGACGGGAACCGAAGTGCTGACCCGCACTACTCAACTCGTTCATGAGAAAGAGCTGCTCGGCATCCTGCAGTGTCCTTCCCTCAAGTCGTCCTCTGCCGAGTGCGGTGCCGACCCCGCCGCTTCCACGCGCGGCGTAGGTGTAATAAATCAGGCCGTTGTTCTCAAAGTCCGGATGGAGCGCAATGTCGAGCAGCCCCCCCTGGCCGGTTGCCGCGATTTCGGGCAGGCCGTCTACTTCGGTTTTTTCGGAACCGTCTATGATGTTCAGGCGACCCGCACGTTCGGTAACGAGCAGTCTCCCATCAGGCAGGTATGCGAGTGACCAGGGGTTCTCCAGGCCACCGACCTCCCGGACCAGCCGGAACGAGTGTTCTTCAGACTCGTACACGTCCTCGGAACTCTGCGCTCCCGCCGCGAGTGCAAAAAAGACGGGAATCGTAAACAATAGAATGATCTTTAGTGTGCGCATACTCGAAAAGTACGGCTTCTGTTGAGGCTCCGGCAAGACCGTCAGTCCTGGAGAAGGTCCTGATTCACGATTGAGAGATCACGGTCCCCGTCCAGATATCTCACAGCACTTTCGGCCGTTGTGCGTTGTAGCTCTACCTGCCCCTGTACCGAGTACCAGGCAGAGTGGTCCGACAGGACCGCCGTCGGCTGTGACAGGAGCGGGGACTGGGCAGGGTTCTCCCTCAGGAACACGTCGAGACCCGCGGAGTGCAGGTGTCCGGCTGCGAGCGCATCGGCGAGTGCCGCTTCGTCGAGGATTCCTCCACGCGAGGTGTTGACGAGGCAGGCGCCCCGCTTCATGCGAAACAGGACGTCCCGGGAAAACATGTACCGGGATTTGTCGTTCAGAGTAACGTGTATACTCACGGTATCGGAAACTGAGAGCAGTTCGTCAAAGGACACCGGTTCGCATTGCGCAGCCCGGACTTCAACATCGGGTACGTGATGATCGTAGACGACGATGCGATCAAGCCGGAAGCCCGAAAGTTTCCTGGCGAGCGATCTGCCTGTGCGACCGAAGCCGACAATGCCGAACGTGGAGCCGGCAATTCTTCGCGTCGACGCCGGGGTTTCGACGTTCCACCCGCCGTCACGGACACGGGAATCCCGGCTGCTGATCTGGCGCATGCACGCGAGCCAGAGCCCGAGGGCATGATCGCTGACCTCTTCGACAGTGACGGCAGGTTGAGTGATAACGGCAATACCGTGCTTTGCCGCCGCGACACTGTCTACGTTATCGTATCCGACACCGTAGCGGGAAATAGCCCGGCAGGCGGGCAGCCTCGACAGTTCGTGTTCGCCGATAGTGGTCAGATTGACGAGCAGCGCGTCGGCCTTCTTCGCTCGCGCGAGCCAGTCCGCATCGTTCACCTGGAGTTCGATCATGTGGTGGCCCGCATTCTCGATAACTGCGCGCTCCACCTCGTGACTCTTGTATCGCTCTTCGAGTACCGCAATCAGTCCCACGTTATCTCCTCGATCAGATATGCATTATAAGCGGCGTTCGAGCACCCGATAGTGATCGGTCCGGAATCGCTCGATAAAGCCGGAAATGCCGGACGGCTCGTGTGTCGGCAGATCCAGAACTATCCAGCGCACCTCTTCCGGGACAGCCTGACTGGTGAAGCGCTGATAGTGAAGCGATTCTGTCGGTATGTGACTCATGAGCCACGCAAGGTGCACACTGCCTGGAACGAACAGGACGTCACCGTGTTCAATCTGTTCTGCGATCAGATTGAACTCTGCGACGTTTCCATCTTCGCCGCGAACTACGGCGCTTACCTCTGCACGGAACGAGTCGGGCGGCCGGATCAGCGTACGGGTACCCGATATGAACGCGACCACAGCCAGCGCGATTACGACGGTTCTGAGAATAGGACGCGGCAGCATCATGTCCAGATAAGGGTAGAGAATGACGACATTCACCATGATCAGCGGGACCTGCACAATGATGGGCACGGGGCGAAGCCAGAGAAGGCCGTTGATCAGTAGAAGCAGAGGGACCCCGAGAATGGCATAGGCTGGTCGAAACATAGCGCTGCCAGTTCGCAGACTCAGTATTGCAAGAATCACATAGCCAGCGAGGACTGCTCCGCTTTCGCGAAGACTGGTGACGATGTAGTCAACGTCGGCCGGTAGAAAAAAACGGGGGAACGGATTGATAAAGAAGCCACTGATAAACCACTCGACGATTGGCCACAACAGCGCTGCGGAGAGGACCGGAAACAGCAGAACCGCGGAGTAAATCAGTGTGCGACCGAGTTTTCGAAAAATGAACCCGAGCCCGAGCACCAGGAAGGGTATGAAGAGCAGGATCTCCGGAACGATAAGGTACATGGCTCCGATGCAGAGGCCACACATAAACAGAAAAAAGCTGTGCTCCTGACGGTAGAACTCAAGAACGAAGTAGTTGGCAAAAAACCCCAGCGTAAGAAAGGCCGCCCACTCCGTCTCGAACAGCACCAGGAGAAGCATCGACGGTGAAAACAGGATGTAGACGACAAGAACCGTCTTGAGAAGCGGAGCGTGCGGGTAGGATGTGACGTAGTACACCAGATACCCGATCAGTACGGCACCGATCAGTCCCGAAATCAGCATGGGATTACGAAACAGGAGAAACAAAAGAAACGAGAGGGGAGGTGAAACCGGAAGTACTTCATTCTGCTGTATGACCGAACTCGATGTACCTATGCGGGCGAGTCCGGCGAGCTGCAGAAGTCTCACGGGATAGTAGCCGAAGTGCATGGCCGCATACCCGGCCATCGTAATCAGTGGAATGAGCACGAGAACGAGACTGACGAACCGTCGTCGATTCGGTATGACGGGAAAGATTGCGGTGCGTGCACGATTCATGGCAGGAACCCGCCTGCCGCATCATGGTCGGTCTTGTCCCAGAAGTGAGGCCGTCGGAACAGCTGCCAGAGCGCTCGCCAGGCAGCGATTGAGTGGAGCATCTGATACGGCGGTGTCAGGAGCGAGTAGGGAATGAGCCGGTATTGCCTTCGATGAAACGACCCGAGCATCAGCATGTACACAGAGATTACGTGCCCGATCATCAGTGAACTGAGCGAGAGGTACATGACCAGCGGTGTAATGACCGTACGCACGATTCCCGCCTGCGGAAGCAGTCCAAGGATCACGACGAGCCAGAGAACAGGAGCCGTCAGGTACACCAGAGGCGTGCCACCGACAAACAGCATGAAACCCAGCCATCCCCGAAGTCCGAGGTTTCGAAGGGTCTTGAGCGGATTACGGTTGTAAATAAGAAAGGTGTGAAGCTGACCCTTGAGCCGACGCGTTCTCTGTCGAACCCAGTTCCATACTTCTCCGTTCGCTTCCTCGTAGGTCGTGCTTCTGAGTACTCCTACGCTCTGGCTCTCGACGGCAATGCGCATGCCGAGGTCTATGTGCTCTGTCGTATTGTACGGATCCCATCCTCCGAGCGCGCGGAGTTTATCGGTATTGAAGTGATTACTACTGCCGACGATCGGTACAGGTAATGACATGGAATACAGGCCGGGAGTCATGAAGTCGAAAAGATAGTGGTAATCCATGGAGAAAAGGCGGGTAAGGACATTACGGTTGGTGCCGGTGTACCGGAGCAGCGACTGAAAACACATGGTCGCCGAGCTCGAACGGGCAAATGCGGCTACCGTTTTTCGCAACTGGTCGCGGTCCGGCACGTCCTCGGCGTCGTACACCACACAGAACGTGCCTCGTGCAAATTGAAGGCCATAGTTACACGCATGCGCCTTGGTGCGCGGGTACGCGGCCGGGATGCGGAGGATAGTCCAGTACGCCGGCACCGGTAATGAGTCAATTGCTGACAGTGTCTGCTCATCGTCGTCTTCGAGCAGAACGAGTACATCAAGCTTATGCTCGGGGTAATCGAGGCGGCGTATGGCCTCCACGAGCTGTCCTGCCGCTACCGGCTCCCGGTACAGCGGAAGCAGAATGGAGTATACCGGTAGATCTGCATCCGAGCGTTCATTCGCCTCATCCGGGGAGACGTCTACGACCGTGTTCTCGAGATTGCCGGAAGCGCTCAGGAAAAAGCGAAAGCCGATCACACCGACGTATATTGCCGAGCAGAGTAACAGGGCTGCTCGTGGCAGGACCGGTCCTATGGCCGGCAGACCCGCGACCGCTATCCCTGTCAGGATCAGAATGAACACGATCTGGCCGCGACTGAGGACCGTTCTTGCGCTTTCACTCGGTCGTTTACGCATATGTGTGGACACCGCTTCCTGACCGAGTTCCTGCGAAAACACTCCCTGCACCGACTGAATGAAGGCTGATCGAGGTGTGAGAACCTCATCAATCTCGTCTGTACCGAATACCTCGGCAAAATGGTTCGCTGCCGAACGGTTGTTCGCGCGTGAGGTCAGAACGGTGAGTCGGTTTCCTTCGCGGTACAGGGGAAGCGCGTTAACCCGGAGTGCCGAACGCCAGCCCGTGTGCCTGGCAACGGCATAGTCTATACCGGGAATGAGCGATGAAAGTGGGTCGGGAACGTAGCGGAGTCCTGTCTCCCGCGCGTGCGCGCGCATAACCACGTCGGGATCGAGGCCTCCGTATACGATCAATGCGTCTTCAAGCGGGATGTTCAGCTCTTCAGCTGCTGATTCGGCGACGGCGATCCGCTCCGGATCCGTTCCGTCCTGCCCTGACAGATGTGCGGTCAGTGCCACTCTAAAAAGCCCCCGTGCAATAGCTTGTCAGATACAGATGCTGATTGCCGTTCTCCGAGTATGTGTATGTGACCGAGTCAAAGCTCTGATCCATTACCTGCAGTCCTGAACCGTCTCCGTGTACGAGCCGCCCACCGCGTATGCGCGACGCAGGGTCAAATGACCGACCATGATGCGTGACTCTCAGCATGACGTAGTTTTCGCAGGCGCGCAATGAGATATCTATGCTGCCTGAATCATAGCCCTCGTAGGCGTGCTGCGAGATGTTCGACAGCGCGGCGCCCAAGCCTTCTCCTATGCGTTCAACGGCGATGTGCAGGGCGTGTTCGGCCGCAAGCCCGTGAAGAATCGTCCGTACATCCGCTTCGACGGTTCCGCTTCCGGCATCAGCGGTATCGATCGTCATGGTGACATCGGCGAGAAACGGGGACGGGACGAAATCATCGGCGATGCAGGTCACGGCGCAGGTTACGTCATCTCCGGGACCGCTGTCACCGCTGAAGTCCTCCACCGACCGCTCGATAGCGTTCACGATGCTCTGCGCACAGCCGTCCGCAAGGGCGTTTTCCACCGTTCTGAGCAATCGCCGATAGCCGTACTGCTCGCCGGTGACTGACTCGGCTTCGGTGACGCCGTCGGAGTACGCAATAAAGGTATCACCCGCCTCAAGTGGCAATACAAGCTCCTTGTATACCTCAGATTCGTGCATGCCGACCGGCAGGTTTACCCCTCTGAGCCACTCGAAACGTCCGGTACTGCGTCGATAACGGAGCAGGGGCGGGTGCCCGCAGTCCACGACACAGCAGATGGCCTTGTCGAGGTCGAAACGTGTATAGGAAAGGGTGAAGAAGGTGTTGAGTTCCAGCAACTCTCCACTCATGGCCCGCGACACGGCTTCTACAATCTGAGACGGAGCGGGCCTGTTCTTCGACTCCGTGTCGGCCTGCAGTCCGACGATCGCCTGCCAGAATCGCGACTTTGCCGCGGCGGCGACGAGTGCTGCGGGAGTTCCCTTGCCCATGACGTCGCCAATGAGGACATCCAGACCCGTATCGGCGGTAATAAACTCGAAAAAATCGCCGTCCACACTCCGACTTGGCTTCGTCGACGCGTGGACCTGAAGCGGCCAGGTGTCATTCGGGATTTCGCCGTATAGCAATGTTCGCTGTATTCGCGAACCCATTTCCGCTTCCATGCGACGCAGCTTCTCGGCACGGCGTTCTGCTTCCCGGCGCTGCGCGATGTGATCCCGAAGGCGTTGTTCCATATCTTTTCGTACGAGCGCGTTCGAGAAGCTCTGCGCGGCGATCTGGAGAATGTTGCGAAAGGACTGGTTCCAGTGCACTTCGTCGCGGGTGTTCGAGAGCTCGAAAAAGCCCTTGATGTGACCCTCGTTCGAGATCGGGACCAGAAGAAGGCTCTTGATGCCGAGCTGACGCACGAGTTCCCGCTCTTCAACGGCCTCATCCGGCAGGTCTTCTATGGATGACAGCTCGACCGTTTCGAGCAGCTGCAGTCTCCGTCTGATCCATGGAAAGGCGTCAAGCGGTACCACTCCGTCGAACAGCTGCTTGAGTGTCTTGACCCCGGGGGTGTGCCACTCGTGAGCATTCCTCATGACACCGGCGCGATCGTCGACCATGTAGACGCTGCATCGGTCGACGTCACAATACCGGGCGATGATACCGAGTGCGTGATCGATCTGCTCGTCTATGCGTTCGATTTCCAGATTGATGAGGCGCGCCGAGATCGTGCTGACTGCGTTTGCAAACCCTTCAGAAATCCGCAGACGCTCGCGTCCCCGTTCAGCATCCCCGGCGGCTGCCTTGAGAAGATGTCGTTGCGTCCCGAGCCAGCTGAAGTTGCGCGAAAGCACCCGGTGAAGTGACACACTGACGACTATGGCCATGAACAGCCACAGCTCGGCGGCACTCGACAGGTCCGCCCGGTGAGTTGCGATGGCTCCGGTGGATACGGTTACGGTGAACACCATCGCTATCCAGTACCACTTGCTTCTGAGAAACACGATGGCTACGACGACCACAAGGAGCGCAACCGCGATAAAGTAGCCCGGCTCGCCCAGTATATACAGCGGAGTCGCGATGTTTACGCTTACGATTACGAGGACGGCAAAGGCGAGTCGGTGCACATGCAGGCGCTTCAGAAGACCCATGCGCCGTCCCAGCCACAAGGCGAAACACGACGCGCTGCCGAGCAGGGGGAGCCAGAAGAAGACGTGGGTCGCACTGACGTAAAGGATGGACGGAACAATGGCTGCGTATAAGAGCAGCCCTACTCCCGCGACAGCTATGACCATAGGCATGGACGCGGAGGCCACTACATCGAGAAAACGTCTCAGATCCCGGGTTTCACGTATCGAATCGACCGCTTGTTTGACTCTTGAACCCACGCTTGACTTCCAGCTGCGCATTGTAGTCCTTCATGCTCCGTGTGTCATGTACCCGTCTGTCAGCCAAGCTCCAGAAGCCGTCGTATCCGGGTTTCCACCGCAGGATGCGTGCGAAAGACCGAACTCTCCGGGCGCTGAGGAACCGGAAAGAGCATACCGAACACGTTTCTGGTCGGATTGGAGACCCGATACAGCGCTGATGCGAGGCCTTCGGGATCGCCGGTGAGCTCGGCAGCGCCGAGATCGGCCGCGAACTCTCTTGTCCTGAGCAGGGCAAGCTGCAGCACGAAAACCAGAATCGGAGCCGCCGCCAGCCAGAGAAGAAGCTCAATCGACACCATGAACCCGGAGAAGAACACAAACGGCAGCTGCAGGATAAGCAGGAACCACACGAATCGGGACAGAGCGATTGTAAGCTGTTTCATGATTTCGGCGAACACGAAGACCTGCAGGTCGTTGTTGCGTATGTGTGCGATTTCGTGGGCCAGTACCCCGGTCACTTCACGCACCGACAGCGTATCGAGCAGGCCCTCGGTAACGACGATCACCGGTTCATCCCTTCGGCCGATCGTAGCCGCGTTTGGCGTTCGGCTTCGTATGTAATAGAGCATGGGCATGCTGGTGAGGCCCGCCTGCGTACTCAGAGCGCCGATGATTTCGTGAAGCTGCGGGGCCTCGTAGTATCGAAGCGGCGTCGCTCCGGCGATCATCGTTGAGACGCTCATGCGGCCGGCGTTCAGCGAAAGGAACCATATGCCGACCCCGAGGGCGATAAATCCGGTAGTACCAAGGACCGTTCGGCCGATCAGTATGAAGGGCAATGCAATGAGAACCCCCAGAACTACCGTTCGTGTAAGAGCAAAAAGCTTTCTTCGTCGTATCTCCGCTGCAAGCGCATTCATCACGATATCCTGCTATAGACCACCCTGCCGTTCAGGATGGTCTCATCAACCTTGATAGTCCGGATCGCTTCTGCCGGTACTTCGTAAATGTCCTTGCTCAGCGCAACGACATCGGCGACAAACCCGGGCTCGAGTCTGCCTTTCCAGTGTTCGCTGCCCTCCGCATAGGCGCTGCCCTCGGTGTAGCAGCGTATCGCTTCCTCGACCGACACCCGTTCATTCGAGTCCCGGTTCACGGCCTTGTGTATGCCCTCCAGCGGCGCGAGCGTGGGCTCGGCAGGGGCGTCGGAACCGAAGGAAAGGGCCGCTCCGGCATCGAGCAGGGAGCGATAGGGATACGCCTGTCGGGCCCGGGTTTCGCCAATGAGCCGGATATCTTTCTCCATGTCACCGATTGCGTGCGGCTGGGCGGCAACCAGCACCCCTGTCTTCGCAAAACGGGGAATATCGGTCTGCTGCACGATCTGCACGTGTTCGAGTCGGTGCCTGAGCAAGCGAAACCGGTCAGGATCGGCGGTGGCCGTTGCTTCGGAACGGTCCAGAAACTCCTTCACCGCCCGATCGCCGATGGCGTGAAACGCGCCGGACAGGCCTCTTCGGGTCAGAAATCCGAGAACCGAACTCAGCTGATCGCCGTGAAGGACCGGTGTACCGACGTTTCCCGCATCGTTCTCATAGGCTTCGCACAGCCACGCCGTGTGCGTCGAAAACGCACCGTCCAGGAAATACTTCCACGGACCGCGACGCAGCAATGCGCCGTCGTAGTAGGCGAGTGCCATGGTGCGGGCAGCTATTCTGCTCGCGCCGTAGGGCCAGCTGTGTACGCGGCAGGTCAGTTCACCCCGTCGTCGCATGCGATTCAGGGCCCAGACACTCGGCACGAGCCAGGTATTGTCGCCGATGCTCGTGATTCCGTGCCGGTTGAAGATCTCGAAAGCCTTGAGGAAACGCTCGCGGAGCCCGGCACGGTTCATGTTCAGCCGGAAGAATCGCTTCTGATGTATGGGGTTAGCCGCGGCATCCCGAAGTACACCTGTCGGTGAACCGTCGCTGTCGCGGACAATGACGCCGCCGGCAGGATCCGGGGTCCGTTCATCGATACCGAGAACTTTGAGCATTGCCGTGTTGACACAGGCCCCGTGGCCCGAGAACTGAAAGAGCGCAATCGGTCGGTCGGCCGAAATATCGTCCAGTACCCGTCTGTGGGGATAGTGCCATCCCGGGTAGTCCCATCCGAAAGCCAGAAACGGTTCGCGGGTGTCTCCTTCCGCGACGAGTGCTTCGCGGACCACGCGTCGGATTGCCTCTTCGTCGAGACCGGTCAGATCGGGTCGTCCGGCCAGATCGCCGAGAGTCAGCGCGTGTACGTGGTTGTCGTGAAAGCCTGGAAGCAGCCGTCGTCCACCCATGTTCCTTGGCAGTATGCGGGCGTCATCGGGCTGTCCGGTACTGCTGCAGCGGCTTCCCTGCTCGCCGGCCCTGCCGACCCAGGTGATGTGCCCGCCCTGCATCAGAAGCGCGTTGCTGTCCGAGCCGATCCGTGCATTGTAAAGCAGTGTATCCTGTGTATTGTTCACGTTCCTCCAGAGCATACTCTGTGCTTGTACAGGTCGTCGACCCGGATTAGACTTGCTCCCGGTGGAGATACCAATTACGCCGCGAATCCGCATACGCATTACCTCCCTGTTCCGACGAAGCCGACGGCGCGGTATTGCCGAGTTCATGGCCCGTACAGGCGAAGACGTATTTTTCCGCTACCGTCTGTTCCCGCGGGAACGCGTCGAGTATGCGAATGAGGCTCTCGAACGCGTGCTCGGCTACCCGATGTCGGACTGGTATACAAAAGAGCGAATGATAGGAAAGACCGTACACCCTGACGACTTTTCACTGCTCGACGAAATCAAGCGCGGTGCGGTACCCGAGGGTCCTCTTGTCGTGCGCTGGATCGCTGTGGATGGCCGTATCGTCTGGATCGAGGAGCGCTTTCGCGGGATCTGGAACAGGTCCGGCAGGCTGGTTTTTATCGATGCGATCGGAAGGGATGTGTCCGAACGGGTCCTCGCGGAGCGGCGATACCGGGAGCTTGTTGACCGGAACAATCGCGTCCTCCGACGCGTGCACAAACGGGTCGGGGAGAGTCTCCAGCTTCTTTCGGCGGTCGTGCGCCTGCGCGAAGAGAATCCGACCCTGGCCGAGCAGAGGCGGATGTACGTGCACATCAGGGCGCTTGCGCTGGTCAGTAACGCTTTTGAGCACGCCGATACGCCCATATCGGTGTCAATGTCGAAGTATCTGCGCGGTGTCCTGCACGTGATCGCGGAGAATCTGAGCTTCAGTTCACCGCCGCACATTTCCATGGACATTCAGCCGATGGAGCTGCGCGTGGACCAGGCTTCGGCGTGCGGACTGTTCCTCGTCGAGTTCATTGCGGATCTGCTCCAGTATTTCGACGGGAGCTCGTACGCACCCGTCATTCGTGTCTCTCTGACCCGTCTTGACCGATCGGAGGCCGAGCTTTCGGTGAACCTGCGGGCCGGTGGCTCCCTCGAGAGCCCCCTTCATCGCCGTCGCGGTGACCCCTCATTCGAACGGCTTCTCACGGTGCTGACGACCACGATACGCGGCGAGTACGCCGTCCGACTGAATCCGCCGGGGCACACCATGCGGTTTCCTGCGGCACAGCTCGTATAGCACCGAATATTCGATAAAAAATTACACGTAAATTGTCAGCGCAAGGCCTTGCGCGCTCTTACAAGCTTGTATAAACGATGGTATCGTGAATAAGATATATTTTATTAGAGGATTGAACCTATGAACGAACAGCATCTGCAGGATGTAATCAGGCAGGGCGGCCTGAAAGTGACCCCTCAGCGTCTCGTACTGCTTCGAGAGATCATGGCATACGGACACCTCGGTGTCGACGATCTGTTTTCCCGCGCACAGACTCATTTTCCGTCAATTTCACTCGCGACCATATACAAGAATCTGCACACCCTTTCCGACAACGGTATACTCCGGGAGATTCCGCTTCCGGGCCAGCGTTCAGTCTACGAGCTCGCCCACGAGGAACACATTCACTACGTGTGCATGAACTGCGGCACCGTTCACGATCTGCCGGCGGACATGGAAGCGATTTCGCGTGCGGTGCGGGAACAGACGGGTGCAGACTTTCAGAGCATACGGATTACCGTCGGCGGCGCCTGCCCGGACGGCTGTCCCGATCATGCCGATCACGCGCATCATCCTGTTGCACACGCCGGGTGATCGTCAGGCGTACAGCCGGTGGCTGCGTCTTGACATGTTTTTCTGAAAGTATCACTTTGATACCGTAATCTTCGGGGCATGGTGAGTGCAAAAGCACGATTCCAGACCGGCGGTATAGTCCGCGAGCGCGCAATATTGCGTGCTGATCCGGTGCGATTCCGGAACCGACGGTATAGTCCGGAAGGGAGAAGATTGCGGGTGTACTGAATCGACTGTCCGAAGCCTTTCTCGGCCCGGATTACGCAGTCGCGTTTTATTCCCACGACACATGCCCCGATACACAACGAAGGAGTCATCTCATGACTGGGGATGATGCCTGCATGGCGCGGGCTCTTGAGCTTGCGGCATTGGGCACAGGTACCACGTCACCGAACCCCCTGGTTGGTGCTGTGATCGTACGGGACAATACGGTGATCTCAGAGGGTTGGCACGAAGCCTATGGGAAACCTCATGCCGAGGCTGCTGCCCTGCAGGCCGCCGGGACGGCAGCCGCGGGTGCAACGCTGTATTGCAACCTTGAGCCCTGCTGCCACCGTACCCCTGAGAAAAAGACTCCTCCCTGCACCGACAGAATCATTGAGGCTGGCATCGCACGTGTTGTATTTGCTGTTCATGATCCGAACCCCCATGTGGCAGGACTCGGACAGAAGACACTTGAGAAGGCGGGCATCACGACCACAGTCGGCGTGTGTGCCGACAGGGCGCTACTGCTGAATGAGCCCTTCATTGCGTGGATACAACGCGGCATCCCCTATGTTCATCTCAAGATTGCCCAGACCCTCGACGGCCGCATCGCGGCCCGCGACGGGAGCGCAGACTGGATCAGCAGCGAGCCGTCGCGGGCAGCCGTTCACCGGATGCGGGCACGCTACGACGCTGTTCTCGTCGGTGCGGCAACCCTGCAGGCAGATAACCCCTCGTTGACTGTGCGCCACGTCGCAGGCCGTAACCCTGTCCGCATCGTCGTTGACACCCACCTGCGACATCTCGAGGGCGCACGCATTATCAGTGACGGAGCGGCGGAAACCATCGTCGCGTGTTCGGAAGAAGCAGCGCGTTCGGCGCCTGCGCTCGGACCATCGGTCACGGTCATCGGCTGCAAAACCGACAAAACGGGGCGGGTCGACCTGACCTGCCTCTTCGGGCACCTGTCCGCACGGGGGATCAGCAGCGTTCTTGCCGAAGGCGGCGGGGCGCTCGCGACCTCGCTTATCGCGGAGGGCCTTGTCGACCGCCTGACGGTGTTCACGAATCCGAGCATCATGGGATCAGGCGTTTCGTGGCTGTCGGAGATCGGCGTCGAGCGGGCAGGTGACAGACCCCGACTGCACGGGGTCATTCACGCGCGAAGCGGGGACGATATGGTCATGAGCGGTCTGCTCGACGTGAAGCGGACCTATGGAACAATGGACGCACCACGAGTCGGGGAGGATGTGCTTCCCTGGAACGAAACAGGAGTAGTGTAAGGCTATGTTTACAGGTTTAATTGAAGAGACCGGTTCCGTCGCTGCGGTAAGACCGGTCGGAGACGGAGTAGAGATCGAGATCAACGCACAGCTCGTTATTCAGGACGCGAATATCGGGGACTCGATCAGCGTGAACGGCGTGTGCCAGACCGTGGTTCGGCTTATGGACCACTCTTTCACCGTACAGGCCGTCGGGGAAACCCTCACGAAGACCACGATGGGCGTGCTTGCGCAAGGCTCACCGGTGCATCTTGAGCGCTCCATGCGTGCCGACACGCGCATGGGCGGGCATATGGTTCAGGGGCACGTATCCGGCCTCGGTGAGGTCGTGGATGTGACCGACCGCGGAACGAGCATTCTGCTTCGAATACGCCTTCCCGAAGCCCTGCTGCCGCTCGTCGTGCCCGAGGGTTCAGTAGCGCTCGACGGTGTGAGTCTCACCGTAGCTTCGATAGAACAGGACATCATCGGCATAAACATTGTGCCGCACACCGCCGCCCATACGCATCTCACACAGCATCAGCCCGGTGACAGAGTAAACGTGGAAACCGATATTCTCGGTCGCTACGTCGAACGCATGTTTCGCGTCTACGCCGGTGCACTCGGAGGATCGAAATGAACATCGAAAGACTTCCCGAGGGCCGCGTCCGACGGGCCCTCGAGGAACTGAAAGCAGGCAGGATTATCATCGTCCTTGACGATGCTGATCGCGAAAACGAGGGAGACTTTCTCTGCGCAGGGCAGTTTGCCGGTCCCGAGGTCGTCAATCTCATGGCGGTTCACGGGCGCGGCCTTATCTGTGCGACGATTACCGCGGAACGCGCGAAAGAGCTCGACCTGCCACCGCAGACCGGTACCGTCTCGGCACTGCACGGAACGAACTTCACGGTGAGTGTCGACGCGGTGGAAGGGACGACCACCGGCATTTCTGCGGCAGACCGGGCAAAAACAATTTCCGTCCTCTGCGATGCAGACGCAAAGCCGGAAGAACTCGGGCGCCCCGGGCATATGTTTCCGATCGTGGCGCATCCGGAAGGTCTTGCTGCACGCCGTGGCCATACCGAAGCGTCCGTCTGGCTCTGTAAGGCAGCGGGCCTCTATCCTGTCGGTATAATCTGTGAGATTATTGCCGAGGACGGAACCATGGCTCGGGGCCCGGAACTTGAGACCGTTGCCCGGACCTTCGGGATGCACACGGTTCATGTCGATGAAATTGCAGAAGCCGCACGGCTGATTGGAGAGTAATACCATGCACACTGACGTAAAACACATAGAAGGCGAGCTGAAGGCAGACGGCAAACGCTTTGCAATCATTATCAGCCGTTTTAACGGTCTGGTGACCGAGCAGCTCTACGCAGCGGCGGAAGACTGCCTTCTGCGGCACGGCACGAAGCCTTCCGATATCACCGTGGTCAGGGTTCCGGGCAGCTACGAAATCGGCCCCGCTGCGGCGAAGCTCGCCGAGCGCGCCGACATCGATGCCGTGATCTGTCTCGGCGCGGTGATTCGCGGTGAGACGACCCACTATGACTTCGTCGCCGGGGAAGCGGCAAAGAGCATCGGCCAGATCGCACTCGAGTATCGCAAGCCGGTTGTCTTCGGCGTGCTCACAACCGAGACCGTCGAGCAGGCGCTCAACCGCGCCGGCATCAAGAGCGGCAACAAAGGCTGGGACTGTGCCATGACGGCCATAGAAATGGCCGATCTCATGACGAAGCTCTGATCTGATACCCTTCATGCAACAGAATACGGTGTTCTCACAACGGCAGATCTTTCTGTTCTGGCTTCCGCTTGCGCTCATGTGGATCGCTATGGCGATCGAGCAGCCGGGTCTCGCGGCGGTCATCGCGAGGCTGCCCGACGAAACGCTGAACCTTGCCGCGTTCGGTATTGCGTTCTCCATAGCGCTGGTCATCGAAAGCCCCATAATACAGCTTCTCTCCGCGGGGACGGCGCTCGCTTCCGATCGTGGCCGCTACCGGAAACTGCTGAACTTCATGCATATTCTCGGGGCTGCGCTCACGCTCATCCACCTTCTGATCGCCGTCACGCCCCTGTTCGCCTTCATCGTGCGAACGGTTCTTGGTGTGCCCGAAGAGCTCGTTGAGCCGAGTCGCATTGCATTTCTGACGATGACACCGTTTACCGCCCTCGTCGGCTACCGCCGGCTCTGGCAGGGGGTGCTGATCCGCTACGGGCATACCCGGGTCATACCCGTCACTATGGTCATACGGCTCGCGGCGGTCGCGGTTGTCCTGATCCCCGGCTACCTCGTCGGATCGATCGCCGGTGCAACGCTCGCAGGGCTTTCCCTGATCGCAGGAGTCGCGGCGGGCTGTCTTGCGAGCTGGTTATACTGCCGGCCGGTTGTCCGGGATGAATTGCCAGACAACGGTGAAGAGCCGCTTTCGACCCGACATATGCTTGAGTTTTACGTGCCGCTGTCCCTGACGAGTGTGATATTTCTCTCGGCACAGCCGCTTCTGACCTTCGGTATGGCGAGAGCGCTCTTTCCGCGTGAAGCGCTCGCGGTGTGGCCGGTGATCAACGGCTACATGTTCCTGTTCAACTCCATGGGTCTGAGTTTTCAGGAGGCCGTTGTTGCCGTACTCGCGAGGAACCGGGCGAACTACTATCCGCTGCGGCGCTTCGCGACCTTCCTCGGTGGTGTCCTTGGTTTGCTGCTTCTGCTGACCGCCTTCACACCTCTGTCGGGACTGTGGTTTCGGGGGGTTAGCGGACTCTCGGAACAGCTTCTTCCGTTCACGACCCTGCCGATCATGGTGCTCTTTCTTGCGCCGGTCCTTACAACCGTGAAGTCCTGGTTCCGGGGGCGGCTGATATGCGATCACCGCACAGGCGCGCTGGCGAAGGCCGTCGCAATACACAGCGTGGTTCTCTTTGTCTGCGTATGGCTTGGGCCCGTTCTCTTTCAGGTGCCGGGTGCGGTGCTCGCCGCGGGAAGCCTGATCATCGCGCTGATGTCCGAGGCCGCGTACCTTGCCTGGTCGGGTTACCGGGTCGCGGTCCGTGCGGCGATGGCGTCGGCGTAGAAGCTCTGCATATCAGCAGTGAAGTCCGTACGCGAGGCGTTTCTGCTGTAGAACATATGACCGCCCGGGTAGTGTTTGAGGCTCAGACGTGAGCGGCTTTCCGGGTTGAGCTTCATGTTTGCGACGATGCGCTCCGCACTGAAGTACGGAGTCACCAGATCATAGATGCCGTGTGAGATTCTCACCTTCATGTAGGGATTGAGCTCCATGCCGTAGCGCAGGTCGTCGGTCGCGCCGATCTGCGTCTGCAGGACGTGGCGATCGTAATCGATTTTCCACGAGCGGTTCACTTCGTAACTCAGGAGACGGTACTCGCGATCGGTTTTTACCCCTATTGTCGCGCGAAGCTGCGTGTTTACCCCTGCACCGAATATCCGGTCTATCGTGCTCAGCGTCGCGTCCGGACCCTCGTAGCCGTCCCGGTCCGGGTAGGCGTCGGTAACCGAAATGGTTCCATCGTACAGACCGAGGACTCTGCGCTGCTCCCGAAGAAGCTCCCTGGAAAAGGTGCGGGTTCGTATGCGCCCCTCGTTCTTTTTTATGAGGTCTTCACTCAGACCGATGTAGGTACTCATGATCCCGTAATGCTCTTCGCGTTCCGGTGCCGGTGTGAAGTGGCCGGCCGTCAGCAGGGCAGGCAGGCTCGTTATGGCGAAGCGTTCGGCGACTTTTCGCACCGTTTCGATTGCTTCGGCCCCCGTTCCCGAAGCGCTTGAAGCCAGGTGGCGTGAGTACGCCGCAGCGACGAGAGCCATGGTCGGGAAGGTGTCCACCCAGGGCAGAACGTCGTAGTCCGATGCATCGAGCAGCGAGAACTCGAGCGCCGGTGAGATCAGCACCGCACCGCAGAGCCCGATGCTGTAGCGTTCCTGCAGCATGCGAACGAGCTTGGCAACACGAAATCCGCCGTAGCTTTCTCCGGCAATGAAGACCGGTGACTCCCAGCGCCTGTGCTGTGACAGGTAGGTCTGCATGAACTCGGAAAGACTCTCCAGATCCCTGTTCAGTCCGAAGAAAGGGCTGTCCGGATTGTTCTTTTCCGCGTCTTCTTTCGTGCTGCCGGACTCGGCGTTCTGCTCTATTCCGCGACTGAAACCGGTTCCGACCGGATCGACGAACACAAGATCGGTAAAGGCAAGCCAGCTCTCCGCGTTATCGACAATCTGAACCGGTGGAGGTGAAGGGCTTCCGTCGTCGTTGAACACGACCCGTCGCGGACCGACAGCGCCCATGTGGAGATACGCACTCGCTGCGCCGGGACCTCCGTTGAACACAAAGGTCAGCGGGCGGCTGGAGGCCTCGTCATCGGTGGCACTCACGTATGAAACGTGAAAAATCTCGGCGACCGGTTTCTGTCGCTTGTCGTAGACGGGCAACCACTGAGCGGACGACGCGTAGTCGAGCCGTGATCCGTCCTGCAGCGAGATCGAATGCGTCGAGCCTGCTCCCTCAGGGGCCTTATACGGTTCCTTCGCGGCGCTGTCTGATTCCTGTGTTCTGGTTTCACTCATACACAGGAGTGTGCCACAGCTTTTCCGTGCAGGGAATACCGCGAGCGCTCAGGAGCCCCACAAAGTCCTGAGTCGTGCGTCCCTCCCGCAGCTCGCCCGGTAGAAGCTGTAGCGCACCGGATTGCGAAAGGCGTAGGCCTGGTGGTACTCCTCGGCAGGATAGAAGGCTTCGTAGGAACGAATCTCGGTCATGAACTCGCCGCCGGTTAGAATCCGGCCCTCGGCCCACGCGCGCGAGGCGCGGGCTTCTGTTTCCTGCTCCTCGTTCATATAAAAGATGGCACTTATATACGGACCCCCACGGTCGCAGAACTGCCCGCCACCGTCGAGGGGATCGATGTTCACCCAGAATATTTCGAGCAGTTCCCGATACGAGACCCTCGAAGGATCGAACACGATCTCCACAACCTCGCGGTGTCCGGTATTGCCCGCAATGACGGCCTGATAGCTCGGATTCGCAACGGTTCCACCCGAGAACCCGCTCGTTACCGCGTAGACACCGTCGACAGAATCGTAGGGCGGCTCCATGCACCAGAAACATCCACCAGCGAACACGGCGCGTTCGTAGCCTTCGGGTACCTCGACCCTTCCCCGTTCCAGCGACCCGCCGCGTTCACTCGGTCTCTGCCCCTCAACGCGGGCATCGTTCCCGACGTCCGGCTCCGGGGTCTCCCCGGCGCCACCGGCGAGCACCCGTATCACCGCGAACACGGAAAACAGGATCACCGGAATAATTATCGCCCGTCGCACCTTAGTGTCCATCATTTCCGAAAGATACTACCGGGCAGGGCATGCCGACTATTATTCCGGCACCGTCATGTCTTCGGGAAGCTGCGATCCGAGCGGGTCCTCGAAGGCTGCCCATGCTTCCGGTCCCTCGTCGAGTTCGGACTGTGTCAGCAGACAGGCCGACAGTCCCGATCGAATGCCCGCCTCATCCATGTCGCGTCCTATGAAGACAAGTTCCTGCTTTCTGTCGCCGAACTCGCCGGCCTTGACCAGTTTATGAACCTCCAGACGCTCGGCATCAGTGTCCGGCCAGTACTTCTTCGGCATCGCCGCCCACCAGAATCCTCCCGGCTCCGCCCGTTTCGCGCTTCCGGCCTGCGAGAGGTACCATGCGACGTCCGGGCGACTGGCAATCCAGAAGAACCCCTTGGCCCGGACAACCCCCCCCTGCTCACCATTCCAGTATTCGGCGAGTCGCTGTGGATGAAACGGCCGCTCGGTGCGAAACACAAAGGAGGATATACCGTACTCTTCGGTCTCTGGTACGTGGACTGCCTCAAGTTCATCCTGCCAGGCCTGCGAGCTCTCGGCCGCATCCATGTCGAATTTTCCTGTGTTGAGTATGCGTGAGAGATCGACCTGTGCGAACTCGGTGTGTACGAGCTCCGCGCTGGAGTTCAGTCTTCGAACGACCGATTCCACCCTGCGAAGCTCCTGTTCGTCGACCGCGTCAATCTTGTTGAGCAGGATTACGTCGGCGAACTCGATCTGATCGGTCAGAAGGTGGGCGATGGTGCGCTCATCGTCTTCGGCCATGCCCTGACCGCGGTCGACGAGAAAATCTTCGCTACCGAACTCGTCGAAGAAGCGCGATACGTCCACGACGCTGACCATGGTATCGAGGCGGGTCAGATCCTTGAGGCTCTGGCCGTCCTCGTCGTCGAAGGTAAAGGTCTGGGCCACCGGCAGCGGTTCCGAGACCCCTGAGCTTTCGATGAGCAGGTAGTCGAAGCGCCCGGCGCGGGCCAGTTTGGTCACTTCCTTCAGAAGATCGTCCCGGAGGGTACAGCAGATGCACCCGTTGGACATCTCAACGAGTTCTTCTTCGGTTCTGCTCAGCGCGGCGTCTCCGTTCAGTACGAGCGAGGCGTCAATATTGACTTCGGACATATCGTTTACAATGACGGCTACTTTCAGGCCTTCACGGTTACACAGCACATGATTCAGGAGGGTTGTCTTTCCCGACCCCAGATAACCAGACAGGACGGTCACGGGAAGACGGGTATCGTTTTGTACAGTCATGAAGGCGGATGGTATTACTTGGTAATAATTCGGTCAATAGGCGTCTGATGACTTGCTCTGAACCCGGTCATGGGGCAGACTTATGGACATGCTGAACACTGTTGCCGTCGTCAGTACGCTTGGTAGTTTCACCGTCGGTGCGATGTGTTACGCACTCCTGCGCACATCGACCGGGTATCAGCAGTTTTTTGAGTCCCGAGCCCTCACGCTGGCGGCTCCGCGCGATCCCGGCCTTGTAAGTCCTGTTGCCGAGATTCTCAGCGTGAGCGTCCGCAGACTCATCGCCGTCCTCGCGTATCTTGCAGGACCGGGCACCGTATACGCCTTCGTTCGGTGGATGCTGCCGCAGCGACTGCCGCAGCGTTTCGGTATGAGTGTCGCTCCGGATCTTCCTTCTCTGGATATCCTTGACACGCAGGCCTGGATCTGGACCGCCGTCGTGGTCGCGTTCGTGCTCGCGTACTACATCGCTCGCCGCGCGAAGGCGACACCCGATCCGGATATCGAAACCGACCCCCCCGTCCTCGAGTGGACGGGGTGGGCACTCATCGCGAACCTGTCTGGTCTGGTCGTGCACACGGCGGCGGTGGAGTGGATTCTTCGTGGTGTCCTCTTTGCGCTGCTTCTGCCCGCAGGCGCAGATCTTGCGATTGCCGTTTCGGCGGTCCTGTACGGGCTTTCGCGGCTTCCGGATGGAGCTGTGCCAGCCTTCGGTGGGCTCGTGCTGTCGACAGGCGCCGGACTGCTGGTCGTGAGTTCCGGTTCGCTGCTTCCAGTGATCGTCGGACACAGCGCCTTTGCCGTAGCGCGATTCTTCGTGGCGCTGCACAGGAACCCGACTGTATCCTTTTACCGCTAAAAAGCTTGTATAAAAACCCCGGCGCTGGTACTTTTTATAGTATAGATAAAAAATATTACTAGCGGTTCTGGAGGTCAGGCTTGAAAAAGCACGTGGTACTTCGCGCCCTTTTAGGCGCATATGTTGTTCTTGGGCTCGTTTTTATAGGATTCGGGACGGTATCGGTCGTCAGCGCCTCCATGCCCGTGGCGGCGAGTCAGGAAATCGACATCGATATGCGCGTGATACAGAACACATGGACCTGGGATCCCGGTGAAATCACCGTTGAAGCGGGTACCCTGGTTCGCCTCCATATCACGAACGAGGATACATACGACCACGGCTTTGCCATTCGCGAGTTCAACGTGGATCAGCGGCTGCCGGCGAGCCAGACAACGACGGTCGAGTTCGTCGCTTCGCGGAGTGGCGATTTCGAGTTTTACTGCTCGGTCTACTGCGGATCGGGGCATTTCGGTCAGCGGGGAACCCTCTTTGTAACCGGAGAAGGGGAGTCTGTTGCCGAAGCCGGTGCTGCGGAAGCGCCGGAATCGGATATACCCGTCCGCTCTGCAGAGGATGCGATCAGCGTGCTGCCCTACGAGGTCGATGAAGACGGCGTGAAAGTCTTCCGTCTGACCGCTGAGGTGGTCATGTGGGACTACGGCAACGGAGAACCGGTAGAAAGCTGGGGCTACAACGGACAGCTGCCGGGACCGGAGATACGCGTAACAGAAGGCGACCGCGTCAGGGTAGAGTTCACGAACTATCTGCCCGAGGCGACAACGGTTCACTGGCATGGAATCGACCTCATGAACTGGTCCGACGGTGTTCCGGGCTATACGCAGGAGGCCACGCGTCCCGGCGAGACCTTCGTCTATGAGTTTGATGCCTATCCCGCGGGGACCCGCTTTTATCATACCCACGGGCTTGATCATCTGAGTGAGGCGAGGCAGATGGATATGGGCCTTGCGGGACCAATCATCATTGAGCCGCGCGACTACGACCGACCCGACGTGGAGCACACCATCGTGCTGACCGAGCGCATCAATCGCGGACTTTTTCCGATCAGCGGCCGGGTCTATCCCGATACCGAGCCCATACGCGTGACCTACGGTGATCGTGTACGCATACGCATGATCAACGCGGGAAGCGCAACCTTCCACCCCATGCATCTGCACGGCCATCAGTTTCGCGTCGTCGCGACCGACGGAAATCCGGTACCGGCCGGTCTTGAGCTGGTAAAAAACGTACAGACGGTCATGCCGGGTGACACCTACGACATAGAGTTCATCGCGGATAACCCCGGCGTGTGGCTGTTTCACTGTCACGAGCTGAATCACTCTGCTGGCGGTATGGCTACTGCGGTAATCTACGAGGATGTAATTGACGGTGCATTCGAGCTTCAGGAAGGTCCCGGGAGGCTGGTGACGGAGTCTGATTTTGACGGCATGTATCGCCTTGTCGGCTTCGGGTACACGAACTGTACCGACTATTGTCCGATCACCATCAATACAATGCTCGATGTACTCGATTCGCTTGGAGACGACGCCGACCAGGTACAGCCGATCTTTATCTCGGTTGACCCGGAGCGTGACAGCCCCGAAGCGATTGCGTCCTACGTACAGGCTTTTGATTCACGCATGGTCGGGCTCAGCGGCACACGCGAGCAGGTTACGAATGCAATCCGGTCCTTCGGCGCCTTCGCCCGACAGGTGAACACCGGAAGTGCGGCCGGATACAGCATGGATCACTCGAAGGCCATGTATCTCATGGACCCAGACGGTAACTTCATAAACTGGTTCATTCATGACTTCGGTCCGGAGAACGTTGCCCGCGCGATACGGAATCACATGCGCCACGGTACCGTCCGATCGGTTGCGGCTAATCAGGTCGGTCTATGAGCCTTCGGTTTCTGACTGCGTGCAGCGTTTTCGTGCTCCTTGCCGCGACTGCCTTCGCCGGCGGTCGCGGTGAGCAGGAACCCTTCCGGGTGCAGGACGCATGGGCTCGCGAGACAGCGGGCATACCCCGCAACGGGGCAGCCTATCTGCGGCTGTCGAACAATACCGATACCGACGACGTGCTGATCGGCGGACAGTCGACCGCAGCTGAGGTCATTGAAATACATACCCATGAGCGCAACGGCGATGTCATGGTCATGAGGCCGCTGCACGACGGGCTTCCGGTACCGGCCGGTGAAACCGTGGTACTCGAGCCCATGGGGATACACGTGATGCTCATAGGTCTCAACCATGCCCTGGAGGCCGGGCAGCGTTTTGAGCTCGAGCTGCATTTTGAGTCGGGTGCGCGCGTCAAAACCGAGGTCGAGGTCAGGCCTCTGCGCAACTAGCCGGACGGAAATACAAGCCTGACAGCGGTTCCTGCGGAGGATCCGGATACCGTCAACGTCCCCCCGATCTCCTCGGAAAAGGCGCGGACGAGGTCCATGCCGAGGCCTGCCGAGTGGCCGTTCGCGACCGCCTCGGGAATGCCCCGGCCGTCGTCGGAGTAGCTCAGCGTGAGTTCACCGCTCGCCGTTTCGGCGAGCGTAATGGTAACGACGCCTGATCGGGCCTGACCGCCGTCGGTTTCGGGGTACGCGTGCTTCACGGTGTTGCTGATCAGCTCGTTGAGTATCATGCCAAGACGCGACAAGCGGCGGACTGTAAGCTTCGTATCCGCAATATCAATCCGCGCTTCGAGTCCTGCCTGATGAGCCGAGAGCCTGATTATGTCCTGTATGAGCGTCGGCAGGTATCCGGAGGCGGTGAGAAGATCGCTGCTCTCGGTTGAGCGGTACAGGCGGTCGTAGAGCAGTGCGAGTCCGTGGACGTGATTACGCGTTTCGTTCAATGCCGAGGCGGATGAGGCGGTCCCGACTTCCTGAGACTTCAGCGAGAGCAGGCTTTCTATGGAAAGCATCTGATTCTTCAGACGATGATGAATGTCCTTGATGAGTCGTTCTTTCTCGTGCAGAAGCCGTTCAATCTGTGCTTCCCGTTCTATATGGTGAGACACATCGTGAAACGCGATCAACTCGGCCTGACCGTCTTCAAGCGGTACCGGTCTGCACTCGATCTCGAGCCAGAGGTCCTCGCCGTTTCGGTGTACTCCTGCGACGGTCTGCCGCGACTGGCTGTCATTCCCACGGTCCGACAGACAGAGATGGTGATACTCGGGTCTGATGAGTGTGTGTATGTCGCACCCGGAAAGCTCAGAACGTTCGTACCCGAACATGCGGGCAAATGCCTCGTTCGCGTGAATAAGCAGTCCGTCGCGGTGAATGAGCAGCCCCTCAAGGCTCAGAGCGAACAGCGTCTCGAATCCTTCCGTCGTCTGTTCAATCCTGCGGTAACTGCGCTGGGCGATAATCGAGTCGTTTATGAGTCGTGCGACAACCTGTACGAGGGTTATGTCCCGTACGTGCATGCGCGGTCGCGGCTGCATACATGATACAACGAGTGCGCCGACGATCTGCTGCCGTTCGACCAGCGGAAAGGCGAGCAGCGAGCGCAGCCCGTAGCGTTCCATGTCCTGAGCGAAGGCTTCTATGCCTTCGGGAGCGGCGCCTGTGTCGTGTATGTCGAGATAGCCTTTTTGCTCCATCGCCCGCACCATCGCGGGGACATTCATGGGGATCTCCAGCGGCCCGGAATCCTCAAGCACAGGAGGAAAGGACGGGCCGTTCTTTCGCCAGTGGTGGGTGACTTTGAGAACACCGCTTGCGCCGGTGTTCAGCCCGATCGTGACCCAGTCGACTCCGAGATGATGACCGAGTTTCCGCATCGCAAAGAGCAGATCGGTGTCGGCGGTTTCCGGACTTGCCTGCATAAAGCGCCGTGAAATCGCGTGTATGGTAGCCTGATATTGTGCCTGTTCGTGCTTCTGGGAATGATAGCGCTGTTCGGTCGTGACATCGCGGACAACGACCAGACTGCGTTCATCATCAATCAGGGTCAGAATCGACTCGAAGTAGCGGCTCTCGTTGCCGGTCCGCGCTTCGTACCGGAACGGCCGTGGCCGACGATGATCGCCGTCTGCACGCGCCTCAGCGACCTGCCTGAGATGCCGTTCGTGGACCTCCGTCCCCATAACCTCGGCGATGGATTTTCCAATGAGCTCCCGGGCAGGCCGAACGAGTGCACCCTGATCCGGCGCGTGTACTTCCTGGTAGACTCCCTTTGCGTCGAACACGAACATCGCATCCGGTATTACGCGCGTGAGCGCCTGGTTTCTGAGTATCTGCTCCCGTAGATCGATCTGCTCAAAACGCCGGCTGACCTCGGTCCGGACGGCTTCATACAAGGGGTCGGAATCGTTTCGGGATCCTGTGCACAGGGCGTGTCCGCCCTCCGGATGTGCCGGGTCAAAGGTAAGCGGCAGACAGGCGAAAACGCGGTCGACGCCGAAGACCCGATACAGGGATTCGCTAAAACTGTCGATGTCGTGTTCCTGCGAGTTCAGGAGTACCGCAAGAATCCCGACGTGTTCCTCAAGCTGCGTAATTGCGTCGGCAGCCGTGTCGGCGCTGTATATCGTGAGCCCACGTGCTGATAGTCGCCGGGCCGTTGCAGAGCGCGCTGTTGTGTTTGAGTCAAGTATAAGGATGCTGAAACTGTCTGTTGCACTCACTAAGACCAAAGAATAATCTATATCCATTATCTATAACAGTGCTAAATACCCTCCGACCGTGCGAATACTTTGTTGCTCAGGGCGTTTGCCTAATACGCTTTCGGTACATTGAGTATCCCCGCCAAGAGCATGATCATGATCGTTGCTCATGGAGAATCCGACACTCAGCCTGCAGATCATCCTCGGACGTAACATCCGCGCCGCGCGGGAGAAACTCGGCTACAGCCAGCAGCATCTCGCAGAGCGTGCTGATCTGTCGCCGGGTCACATTACGGATCTCGAAAAAGGCCGAAAGTGGGTGTCTGCAGATTCGCTCGCGCGTATCGCCGACGCGCTTGGCATTGAACCCTTCATGCTGCTTCTGCCCGCCGACTACAGTGCGGACCTCGATGCGTTCTCGCTCCTGACCGAGTACGCCATGTCTGTCCGTGAGCGCATGACCGGCACGCTCGACGCGACTCTGCGTGAGATGCTCGGCAGGCGGGACCGCGTAGATGACGGGCACACCGGACACGGCTCGAGCGAGTAGCACGATCCGGCGCCAC
>RECN01000160.1 GCA_007694005.1 Spirochaetaceae bacterium | reverse complement strand
GAATCCTCCAGTGGATCAACACCTTGAATCCGATTGATACAGAGCTTCCCGTCGTTGTGGACCGTGTCCGGGGCTACGCATACTTCGTTGACGATCAGGGCATCCTTAAGCAGCTTAATCTCGCCAACGGCGAAACGGAGAATGTAGCAGAGGGCAATCTCCCCGTAATGGTTACGTTTACCGTTAATGCGAACGGCATACTCTTTTTGTACCGGGAAGACCCCGACGAGATTGTGCGCTACAATCCACTTCGTGGGATTGGTCCGACCACGGTCCAGGTCGATGAATCGCTCAATCTCGGTACCGCCTTCGTACCCGCCGACATGACCTTCGTCGGAAACACCCTGCTCATGTTTGACGATATGGCCGGTGAAGGTGATGTCGTCGTAGGTCTCGACACGGACTTTAATATCCGAGGCCAGTTCGGGAGTCTGGCGAGTGATCCGGAGGAGCCAGATGTTCGCGAGTTTCTCGGCCCCATCCGCTTCCTCGACAGCAACACGCTGAACGCGTTTATCGCGGATGCCAGCAACGAAATCGATGCGAGCCGCATTGTCCGCTTCCGCGGAGCCACCGGCCTCGACTGGACGACCTACGGCGAGTTTGGGAGTGGGGTCGGCGAGTTCGACTTTATGGATGTGGAACCACCAACGTAATTACGGCTTACGTCACCATCACCCTGATCTTCATATGCCGTCTTGCCCGCGCAGGGGCACGTCGGATATCGTTCACTCATATGCGCCTCAGCGAGCGTGCGCAAATCAGGCGGGTAATTACCGACTGCATAGGCGAACAACAGATTGATATCGTCGTGTCTGATACGGGGGCGGAGCCGTTTTTCCGTCATGCATCTGACCTTCGAAACGATATTGCTCACGAATACGAGACCGACGAACTCGCTGAACTGTTTGGCTCGACGCTCGAACTCACCCCCGTACTGCTCAGTATCGCACAGGCGGTATTCCGCTATTGCAGCGAAAAAGGATATCAGTCGGTCTGATCCGCCGATTGAGGAGCTTCTCCTGTTTCCTGAATGGTCCTGACTTCGTGCTCGCTCGGCTCTGTCGATCATCGATAACCGCCTGTACGCAATTTCGTCGTGGGCGAACCGGAATAGATCCGGTTTCACCTGAGCGGGAATTGTTTCACGAATCGTGTAACCGACTACACAAAACGTGAAACGCACCAGCGAGAGTGCACCCGACGCGCACGCGAAACGAGTGAAAAAACCAATAACCTCCATCCTCCGGCAAATGGCACGCAGTTTGCATGTGCTTAGAAACGGAGGAACGAAACATGAGTTCAACACACAGGAAGCGCTTATGCCGACTGGCTATAGGTATTCTGCTCTCAGCCGTGGTATCTGCACACGCAGAGCCGGCACCAGCATCCGTTGACGATATAGCGCGGTACTACTACTTCGATTATCCACGGCTTGAAGGGCGAGGAGTGTTTCCGATGCTCGCCGATGAGCTATTTTCCGGATACGGTTTGTCCTTTTCTGCAAACATGTTCAATATCTTCGACGATATATCGTTTACCTACGATCTGGGATTAACGGACCTGCTCGTCGGTCCGCTGAGACTCGGAGTCGGCGTCGAATTCGGCGGTGGAAATTTCCTCGCGGATCCGTTTACATCGGATGATGTGTTCACTACCGGGGGAGACCCTCGGACACCCGACGGATTCTCGTTTTATCAGAACAGTGAATGGCAGCGAGTGTATAGCGTTTCGCCTCAAGGAGGTGGGTTTCCCGGTCTGTTTGGACTGCGTGGTGAAGTCGGCTGGCGATCCTGGGGAAAACTCTCATTCCTGTATCGAACTCAGAACTACAGCTCGATCGATCCGGCAGGACAGGTTCAGGACTTCAGTGATACGGTGTACGATTGGGGCCTGGAATTTCGTCCCCGGTCGATTTTTAGCTCTACGAGTCCCTTCCTTCCGCGTATCGTTACGATCCGGGCGATGCAGAGGGACGGACAACTTGACGGGTATGCTGGAGCGGTGCGGACACCGGATATACCGATTCTTGAGGCGTTATCGTTTGGCCGATCCAACGTTCTCGACAGGTACTTCGGCGCTATCTACGCGGTGGCACCGAACAGGTATTTTTCGGGCACGGTACACCTCGTCACTGACGCCCCTGTAATTCATGCTGCCGAAGCGGGCGCGAATCTCGCCGCGATTCTGTTTCCCGACGATATACAGAGATTGTCGAGTGATGGTGTTGTCATTGACTGGAATGTTGGTGTGCGCTACGAACAGTACGCGTCGTGGCAGCAGGAACTGTTTCTCGCTCCAGAACAGCATGTCTCCCTGTTGTTTCAGTTCAGAGCGTTCTATACGAATGGCATCGTAGCTGGTCTGCAGGCGAGTCCGATCAATCTCTTTTCCGCATTCAGCGAAGACCCGACACCGAGGCTCCTCCCCCTGGGGAATGACGTGTTTCTCGGAATGTATCTGTATTGAGCGGTTTGATTTCCCTGGTCGAACCGCTCTCGAGACACAAACGTTCGCCTTCACGAAACGTGACAACGGTTCACGTTTCGTGAAGGAGTCGCACGCGACAGGCACCGTTTATTCCAGTCAGCACGGACGTCAATATCTAATACATCCACATCTCGGTACTTGGCATTCCGTTTGCTTAGTACATCTGCAAGGAGGAGAGCAGAATGACTTTATCTGTATTGAAAGCATCGGTTCGTGTCTCTCGTGTGCTGATCGTACTGTCAGTCCTGGCAGGTTGTGCAGGGATGGTTCCGGTCGACGTACCAATGGCTCCAGCAACGCGCCTCGGTATGAATCAGATTACCAGCGGTGTGTTCGAAAGCAGCTACGGTACCTACGAGGGATACCGGGCAAAAGAGTACGTCGTTGATGTACAGGACGGCCGGATGTACCAGATCGACATGTTTGCGGAGTTTGACGCCTACCTGATTGTGTACATGCCGGACGGGGTACGGTTTGAGAACGATGATGGCGGCTCCGGTACGAATGCGCTTCTGCGTGTAATTCCGTATGGCGACGGTCCGATGCGCATACTTGCGCGCGGGTATCGGCGAACTCCTACCGGGGAGTTTGCGGTGAGCGTACGGGATGTTACACAATGACCGCACCCGCATCACAGCGTGTCACAGTACGTGTCCTCGCGGCCATCGGCCTCCTGTTCGTGGCCGCGGCGACGGTTCACACGGAGCCGGCTCCAGCATCAGTTGACGATGTAGCGCGGTACTACCTGTTCGACTATCACCGGCTTGAGGGACGAACGGTTTTTTCGCTTCTGGCTGAGCAGTCATATCGGAACGAACTGGCACGACGAAACTGGCGAGGCTTTTACGCGACGACAAGTCTGCCGACGACCTTCGGCTATTTTACAATGCCTTTGGCCACGGGGGTCACCAATCTTCGTCTTGGCCCGCTCTCATTTTCGGGTGATGTAGACATGGTTTTCGGAAGTTACTCAGAGCCGAACACCATCGATGATCTCACGTTCTCGACCGGTACTCCGCGGGTTCCCTCTGGATCCCGTTTCTACGAGAACGGAGAGTGGTCTCGGGTGTATCGACTCGCAACCTCAGAGGGCGGATTTCCTGGTATGATAGGGGTACGCGGGGAAGCGGGTTGGCGGTCCATGGCAACGTTTTCGTTCCTGTATCGCACACAGAACTACAGCTCGATAGATCCTTCCGGTGTAACCGAAGAGTTCAACGACACGGTCTACGAATGGGGGCTGGCTCTTCATCCCCAGGCGATATTTAACTCAACGAATCCTGTCGTTCCACAATCGGTGACTGTCCGGGCAATACAGCAGGACGCTCAGCTCGACGGGTATGTCGGTGCTGTTACAACGCCTGACCTCCCGTATCTCGAGCTTGTTTCGTTTGGAAGGACGAATGTCCTGGACCGGTACTTCGGATCCGCCTACGTTGTCACTCCAAACCGGCTACTTTCGACGGTCGTTAACGTAGTGAGCGAGGAGCCATTCATTCGCTCGATTGAGGCCGGGATCAATATTGCAACACTCATCGCACCACAAGAGATCAGTCGGATGGCCAGCGAAGGAACGATCATCGACTGGAACGTCGGTCTGCGTTACGACCAGTACACACCGTGGCAACAGGCACTCTTCCTCGCTCCTGAGAGCCATCTGGCAGTCATGTTCCAGGTCAGGCTTCTGACTCTCGGAGGTGGTATAGACAGCGACCTTCTGGGTTTTTTGCAACTCTTCAATGATGAGTCCGAGTTCCGGATATTACCGGTTCCGTTGGCCCTGTTTCTGGGAATTGATTTTTGATGGGAGCTTGACTAAAAAATCTTGTGCTCGCTCAGTTCTGTTGTTTTGCACATGAACGTACGGTCCACTATTGGCCAGGGATTTTCTGAACTCGAGGGGCATTTTCGCCTGCGGCGAAAAGTTCCTCCCGTCCTGCAGCACGTGTGCTGTACCAATCATCAACCTCTGTTCATTCATACGCGTAGAAGCTGGGATTGGCCAGTTCACGTTCGTGGACGAGTTTCCTCAGTAAGCCAAACTACCTGTACCCCACGACCACAAGGCCCGGAATACGGGAGAAATGCTTTGTGTCGCGAGTCAGGATTACGAGCCCGTGTGATTTCGCCGTGACGCCGATCAACAGATCCATGACCGGTATTGGGGTACCGTGCTTCAGGAGCGCTGCAGCACATTCCGCGTACAGGACCGGAAACCCGGTTTCCGGATGAAGGATATTCAGCCGCTCAAGCAGGTGTGTACGTCGACGTCTCTCCTCCTCGGGGCGGTCTGAAAGTTCCATACCGGTGCGTAATTCGCATTCGGTATACACGGAAATGCTCACCGGGGCAGGTCCAAGCGCAGCGAGCGCCTGTCGTGCCGGTCCTTCGATACCTCGAGCGGTCTCCCGTAACAGATCGATGCACACGCTCGTGTCGAGCATCATTGATCCAGGGGCTCCTCTGCTGCGAGCATATCGTCGGATCGCGACGACAGGACCCGCTCGTAATCAGACAGAAGCGCGTCACTGACGACAAGCGATTCGAGATGGTGTAACAGTGCTCGCGCGCTGTTGGATGTCGGGCCGAGCGTCTGCTTTATAACCGAGCTGAACGATTCGTTTCCACGCCGTGCACGGACAAGCGTATCGTAGGCTTCCATGTCTATGGTGATCGTCTTTACAGCCACCGCAGAACCTCCATCAATCTAAGTGCATGGTAAGTGTATGGAATATGAAAAGCCTCCGTCAACACAATGTATGTGTCAACACAGACCCCACGAGTATGGTAGTGTGATACCAGAGGCACGAATATGAGTCTGTCGCAGCGCTACAGGAACCCGAACCCCGAGCCCGTACCGTTTTCCCTGTCGACCCTCGCGCAGGCGATAGAAGTCGAAGCTCCGGAGGTGGTGTTCGCCCTGCTTTTGGGATCGGCCGCAGAGGCGCAGGACCTCGGTGGCGATCACGGTGCTGCCGATACCTGCACGGTGCCTGCCCGCAGTGACCTCGACATCGCAGTATATCTCGAGGCTCCCCCCGAGTCGAACACCGCCACCGCGACGAGTAGAGTCCCTGTGGCGTCGCCGGTGCCCGCGACGGCGGCCACCCCCGCCGCACTTCGCTCGGAACTCGATACGCTTCTGGCGCTTGAGGCAGTGTGCGAGCGCGTCGTACCCGGCGTTCGCGCCGACATCGGCATACTCAATTCTGCGGGGGTGGTGTACCGCTACGAAAGCCTGAACGGGCGACTCCTGGTGAATCGCGACCCGGAGGCCTACGCGGCGTTTTTCTCACTGACCTGTCGCATGTACGAAGAGCAGATCCTTCACTTCGAGCGGCAGCTGCGCTACAGACGCGAGGCGGCGAGTACACCATGAAGTACAACGGCGTCATACAGAAAAAGCTATCCATGCTTGATGATCACATCCGTCGCGTGCAGCGTCGAATGAGCTCTGTCACGATTGAAGAGTTTCGCGATGACTGGGTTCTGCGCGCCATGGCCGAACGCATGGTGCAGGTATGCGCGGAGATCATGATCGACGTGGCCGAACGAATCATCAGCCTTGAACAGGCAGGGCCGGTCGAAAGCGCCGCCGCGGCCATAGTCAAACTGCACGACCTCGGTGTGCTCGCGAGCCCCGACCCGTACCGCGCAATGGTACGCATGCGAAACCTGATCGTGCACGAATACGACAGCATTGCCCCCGCAATTCTCTACGACGCAGTGACGCAGCACACCGCTGATTTCCTGTCGTTCAAGGCCGAGATCGACGCGGCGTCTGACGGGTGAAAATCGATACAGTATCCGTAAGACATCTTGCTTCCAGTAACGATGTAAGTCAGGTATCATCTATGCGAAATGACCGAGGTAATCAAACAAGTGGTTCAGGACATTACCGGTGCCGACCAGATCGTTCTATTTGGCTCGAGGGCGACTGGTGATTTTCGTTCTGACAGCGATTACGATATACTCGCAGTTGTCTCACATTCACTCGAACCCAGGGAGCGACTGCGGCTTTCCAGCACTTGTCGACTTCAGCTGGCAAAGATGGGCATAGATGCCGACGTGCTGGTGAAGTCCCCCGAAGAGATTCGTGACTATCGCGACAAGCGTGGGAGTATCATTCACGAAGCACTTTTGTCCGGAATCCCAATTGAACAGGGAATGGATCGGCCGGAGCATGATTGGGTGGCGGATGTGCTGTGCTTTCACGCACAGCAGGTGATTGAGAAGGCGTTCAAGGCGTATCTGATTTGTCTGAACCAGGATCCACCCCGTACCCACTCTCTCGAAATGCTCCTCGAAGCAATCCGGTCGGCATCGCCGGAGTATCCGCAGTTCGATTTGGGAGATTTAACCACGTTCGCCGTTCAATCACGTTACCCTGACGAGCTTTTCGAACCAGACGCTGTGGAAGTGAAACTGTACGCTGAACTCGCAACGAGAGTTCTCGCAGATATCCGGCACCGCATTGAGGTTCATTTTTCTGACTGACAGAATGATGATCCACGATCTACCGCGAAGTGCTGTCAGCCTTCGGCCCTGGGGAGTATGCGCTTTGCAATGGAGACCTGAGTCTCTCTTTGGCCTTTCTCAAGTCCCTTCTCGAGCCCTATTCTACCAAAAAGCGAAAGAACTCGTCGTGTGTTGGTTTCAGGTTGTCGTAGGTGTGCTTTG
>RECN01000154.1 GCA_007694005.1 Spirochaetaceae bacterium | reverse complement strand
TCGTCTTACCCATTTCAGTATATCCCCTCTCCTTGAGTGTCGCCAAGAGCGCAGCAGCATTGTCCTCCCTCCCGGTTGCCAGATAGCGTAGTGTGGTTCGACGAAACTCTGGCGGTAACTCAGGTTCTCCGAGCAGATGTACCAGATCTACCACGTCGTCCCTCCCGAGCTTTCGGCTTGTTGCATGCATGGCCCGAAGCGCAGTCCGACTGACCAGACCACCATGAAACTGCCTGCTCATACCGTGCGAGACATCAAACACGAGGTACCGAAAACGGGAGAACCTGTTAAGCCACTCAGCGGCTTTCCCGCTGAGTCCAAGCGCGGTATTGAGTTCAGTGGGCGCAGTCCAGCGTCCCGGGCCGTTATATACCACCACCGATAGAACCGCCGGCGGGAGGCGTTTCTTTTTCCGGCCCTGTTCGGCGAGATGCCCGAGGACTGTTGCATGGTAGCGCATGAGCTGAAATATCGTGTGCTGCTCATTCTGTGCCTTGTGTTCAAAGAGCACGTATACCGCAAGCTCGAGTCCGCCTGTGGTGCGTAAAACAACGAGCAGGTCGGTACGGTGTTCTCGCAACTCTTCATCGATAAAGCTCTCGCTGCTGACCTCTATTGTAGTGACTGTATCTTCCGCGGCACCGCTGCTTTCATTTTCAGTCAGTTCGGGGACCACCACATTCATGACCAGATCGTGCATGGGGCCCGGCTGGGTGAACACGTGCCGGAAGTAGCGGTCATGCGGTGTGAGTTTCAACCGCGACTCGTCCGGATTCGATTGTTGTTCCACGGTACCTCCTATCTGGAGATACCGCGGAAATGTTCATTCTGATTGGTGCATCCGCGAGAAAATGGGCACATTAACTACTAATATTAGGGCCTGCTGATCGACATACTTCCGGTCAGCAGGCCCTTATTTTTATTTGCGTATATCTCACACGTCATTAATCAAACCGCAGGTCATGAAGTCGCCAGTATGCAGGGGTCTCCTGGAGCGCCTCATTGATCTGAATAAGATCCCAGGCGGTAGAACCGTCGCGTGTGCGGTCTCTATGCCGGGCTCCTGACTCAAGTAAGAGCATGATATTCTCGGGATTCTGACTTACCAGAGCCGCATACATCAGGGCGGTGAGTCCATCGCCCGATCTGGCGTGTATATTCGCCCCGGCATCGATCAGCGCGCGGAGGACGTCGATGTTTTCGTTCAACGACGCAGCGAGCATCATCGCGGTCAGACCATCTGGAGTTCGCGCGGAGAGATCTGCACCGGCGTTAATAAGACGGCGGGTTACAGCCGCGCTGGGATTAAAAATGGCCGCTGCCATAAGAGGAGTTCTGCCTTGTGAATCGCGAGCCGAATGGAGCGCTCCAAACTCGAGTAGAGCATTTACGACTTCGGAATTGTGGTTAAAAGCTGCTGCGACGTGGAGTGCCGTCTCGCCTTCCGGCGAACGGGCAGAAACGTCTGCTCCTGCTTCAAGTAGGGCTCTTGCTACCTCTGCATTCGAATTCAGTCGTGCAGCAATGTGGAGCGGAATACTGTCTTCCGGGCCGGGTTCGTTTGGATCCGAGCCTGCTTCCAGTAAGGCAATGGTGATCTCCTGGTTCGGGTTGTGTGCGAGTGCGAAAACCAACGGGGTCAAACCGCTCAGATTGCGTGCATGTGTATCTGCACCGGCGTCAATAAGAGACCGCACGATTTCACCGTTCGGATCCGACCGCGCCGCGTACATAAGTGCCGTGTTTCCGATCTCGTCACGGGTGTTGACTGGAACACCGGCAGCGATCAGCATCTGTATCACCGTGGGGTCTATACTGAATTCAACCGCTGCCATGAGTGTCGTGTAACCGTCGGGCCCTCTCGCCCGCACGTCGGCACCATGGGTAATGAGCAAGTCAGGAAGATCCGGACCGGTGTTAAGAAACAACGTCAGAAATAATGCGGTCAGGCCATCGATGCTGCGCGCGTTTACATCTACACCGGACTCCAGGAGCCGCTCGATAAGTTCAATGCTGCTACCGTGCTCCAGGGCAAACATGAGCGCTGTCTCACCGTGTTCCGTGCGAGCCCGTACGGGAACACCGGAATCAAGCCATTGTTCGAGTTCCTCAACCGTCATGTTCGCCCAGGACTCTGGAGATAATTCGGGCCAGTCCTGTGCGTACCCCATCGCCGCCGACAGGACTACGAGCATGACTGCCACGCTGGACCATCGTATGTTCACGGTCATTCCTGCCTCAAATACGTGATCTCGAAAGCCTTGCAGCGCCTCAGTGATTGCACCGCGTTCTGAAGATTAAACGCATCTTTCCGGTCGAAGATCTGGAATATGTCGAGGCCGCGGTCGAGGGTGATTTTCCAGCCGGTGTCGGTCGTGATGTGTCGGGCGTGGAGCGATTTGTCGGTCGAGATGCTGTAATCGAAATGAACCGCCGTGCCTGCAAATGCATCGCGCACCTGCTGCAAAAGGTTCTCCTGGTCGGTGTTGTACTCAGACTCTGCGGCGGTCTTCAGCGTTACACGGACTTCGTCGCCGAGGTCCTGCATGCCCATGACGAGCTCGAGAAACTCAAACAGATTTTTCACCTGGTAGAAGGTGCGAATATAGGGATCAACAATTTCTATCTCGGTCGCATTCTCAAGACAGGGTTCAAACAGTTGCCTGTATGATATCCCCGATTCGTTCTCCTCTATGACCCGGTGTGTTCCCGCCTTGATGTCTTCGGCAGGGGCGTTCTCGGGAGCGCTCGCAGGCTGCGTTTCTGCCGAATCGTCGTCGGCGCTTTCTGCATCGATATGCCTGGAAAGCTGTGGGTAATTGCGTTCTTCGAGGGTGGTAACGGTCCGGGCTTCGCCACCGGCTACCGCTTTATACCGAAAGGTTCTGCGCTCGAAGGTGTCGTCGATGCGGATCAGCTGGTTATAGACGCGCTTTCGGCCTTCCATAGCGAAGCGCAGGATGTGTTCAATCTGATCCTCGGGCGCATCGTGGGCAGGGTAGAGGATTTTCAGTAGTCCACTGGTTGTTTTCTCAATCGCTGTCCGGTCTCGGGCCGAGAGTCCGCGGTCAATTTCGAAGTGTTTGCGATAGTCTTCTGCGTAGTCGGATGTACGCAGGTGTTTGAGCATTTCGGCGAAGTAATCGACAATGAACCCGTAGCCGTCGGAGAAAAGTTCGTTCCGTAGAACCGAGACTTCCCACCCGGGAAGGTAGAAATGCAGACGGTCTATAAAGGCCGAATCATGGTAGGCGCTCGGAAGCTCCTCGAAAAGGTCGGTGTGCTTGAGCATGTACGCGACCGAGCGCATGGTGTTTCCCACAAAAGCAAACGATGCTGCCGCGCTCTGCGTCTGCAGTCCCCGTGAGAACGTCTTGTTGGCGAGGTAATTTTTCATGACGTCGACGAGGCTCTTGTCCGGGCGCTTCTTGCGGCCGGCAAACTCGTCGAAGGCGATGGTGTCCCAGTACCCGACAAGCCCGAGCTTTCCGTTGCTGTTATTCACGAACAGCTTTGCGAGTGTGACCTCGCCGCCGGAAATGAGGATGCCGTGTGGTGAGAACTCGGAAAAAATATGTGATTTACCGGTTCCCTTCGGGCCGAGTTCGATGAGGTTATAGTTGTTCTCGCAATACGGGATCAACCGGGCAATGAGCAGCAGTTTCTCCCGATCGCCGAAGAACTCCGGATTGAAGCCCATGCTCTGCACCAGGAGATCTATCCACTCCTCAACGGTGAAGTCCTTGCGTGCGCTCAGGTACTGCTCAAAATCGAAGCTTGATACCTGTATCGGTTTCAGCGACTCAACCGTCCACGGCCCGAGGCGGGCATCTTCCTTATGCTGGTACTCGACGTCGACGATAGACCACACGCCGCCGACAAGGAGTTTCGGATGCCGGGTCACATAATCTGACTCTATGGGGACTGCTTTGAGATCCAGGTTCATGAACTCGGCTTCGTACTGGTCTGTCTTGTCGTTCAGATCGACGGTGATGCGGTCGATAACCCGGTAGCTGCCGCGTTCCTTGATTCGCGAACGGACCAGGGCGGACTGATTCCGGACGACGTAATGCTCGCTGAGAATCTGCTGCACCTTCTCGACGCCGGACTTGATAATATCGGGGTCGTCGGTCGAGCAGTACTGACCGAGCAGATACTCGAGTACGTACACCGGAACGAGTGCGTTGCCTTTTACGAGCTTCGAAAGGTCTTTGCGGACGACGAAACCGGGAAACGTTTCAATTGCTTTTCGATCAAGATCTGTCAGATTCATGACTGTGCTGTTCCTTTCCGTGCCGGTACATCCTACATCAGAAATCGCGTTCACCGAAGGTGCGGTACGGGTAGGATTCACGTGCGTAGTGCACGTACGCACCGCCTTCATCGCGCTGCATCTCAAGATATATGGTTTGCCCATTGTACGCGTTCGCTTCGGAACCGAAGTGCAGCACGACCGACTGCGAACGGTTCTGAGCGTCTTCATCTCTCGAGTCAAACCTGACTTCCTTCGTGTCGCTTATGGGTGTGCCGTCGCCAGCTGCAAAGAAAACGCGGATGGTCTCGGGCAGGTATTTGTCGCTCACGGCATCCTGCTGGTAGAAATGAACGGTGTGGGTCTGCGTGGTAATGACCTCGCGGGGCGCTTTCATGATTGCGACGGTCACGCGCTTCACATCGCTTTCCTTGCGTACGTGTACACGCAACAGCGGGACAAGCAGCTCCTGTAGCGACAGTCCTCCGTGGACAAACCGTGCTCCTGAACCCTGCTTCCGTATCCGGTACAGCCCCTCGACAAACGAGCATGCGCGGGACCCGGCAATCTCTATCGAAGACAGATCAGCGGCGTAGAAGTGCTCACCGGGTGGTGTTGTCGCGCCAAGAAGAAAGCGTCGCTCCCGTTCGCCCGATTCGGGTTTCTCGACAGAGAGAAAATAATAGTCCTCCGGAGCCTCGTTCTGATACAGAAAGCCGTGATCGGCTGTCACGAGTATGTGACTCCTGTTCAACTGGTTTGCGATCTTTCGCGTCAGGTTCGTGATTGATTCAAGTTCGCGTTCAACAGCTTCGGGAAGCGAGGTTTCCGTTTTCGCGTTGTCGGCAACCGCGTCGATTCCGTTACTGTAGAGATATACAAGGTCGGCGCTGCCGATGTGGGCGCGCGCCGCGTCGGTCGGCATGTCTCCAAGGGTATGCGCCCACATTGCAAGTGCCGTCTTGCCGGGAAAGCGACGCTTGACTTCGGTTTCAAGCCACCGCGAGCGACCGTCAATACCCGAAACGGACGTCCCGTCGACCTCTACCGAAATGCTGTCTTTATCTGCAAACGCGATTCGGGAGTGAGGTAGCAGTGCGTTCATCCCGACTGCGGTTATCGTTGGTGCAGCGGCAATCATGCATCCTGCTTCAGCCGACACTCTGTTCAGACCATTCAGCCGGGAGGCAAGATCAACGCCAGCCTCGTACCGCAGGGCATCGGAGACGACTACCACAAGCTTCTCGTTCCGTTTGAGGTAGGGTGATACAACTGCATCGAAGAACCTGCTCTGGGCCGGTGCTGATTCCGGAAAGCGTGGGCTTCCGGTCCTGATCTCCTGATCCCAGATCTCGCTCAGACGCTGCAGGAAGTCGTTAATATAACGCCGGTCAATTCGTTCAATCAGCGCTGCAAGCGAGCCGATGCGACCCGCATGCTGATAGTGCATCAGGCAGGTGCGATACAGGAGGTCAATCCGATACAGGCGCTCAACATAGTGACTTGAGATATCAGCGGGGCCCTCGGTTTTCAGGTCGATAGCGTTCAGCTCGGTCTCGAATTCGGCATAGCTCCCGAGGAGCCGGTATATCGGCTCCACCACCGGTAGTCCACGGCGTATCCAGTAGGAGCCTATGCGCTTGTTCGCCACGGTCTGTATCATGCGCAGGTCGGTCCGGTTTTCGCTCGCTTCCTGTACGAGCCGGTGTGCAATTTCCGTATCGATCGCCGGGAAGAGGGTCAGTCGCGTCAGACCTTCGATGGTAAGACCCTCCAGGTCGGAATGGATTGCCAGGGATTCCTGCACACGTTCGGTCAGGCGCTTGTAGCGTTCATCTGCCTCGAACATATCCCTCCATGAGTTCAAAAGCAGGCTGCACTCGCGCCTGTGGGAAGTCGTTTCACCGCTGAGTTCGAGTTTCCAGGCCGCCTTATAGATCTCCACCGCAGCACCGTGGGGTTTGAGATTGTTACGGCCTTCCTCGATGTAGAGTCGAAGCATAGTCAGAAACGATTCGGCAAGCTCAAACTTTTCCAGTTCCTTCCAGCGGTCGGTCTGTTCCAGAAACCCGTCTTCGGCGAGTTCGAAGAACACGCGCGCGAACAGCTCTGTGCTTCGAAGCTCCGTCGGACGTGACAGGGATAGAACCGCCATCATCTTTACGCGAAGCGTATCGGGTGTATCTTTGTCCGGATCGATCATTGCCGAAAGCGGTTCGAAGCGCTCTTTGACGTTCTGGAAGAATGCGACGTGCGATGCGAAGAGCGACTGGAACTCCGTCCCGAGGCCGAGTTCCTCGCGGTAGGTTTCGGCCAGATCGTGGGTAAAGCTGAATCCTGCGAGCACCAGATCAAGAAGCCAGTTTTCGCTGTCTGTCGGGCGAGGGTAGGGTGCATAAATCAGGAAGTGGGTATCAGGCGCTTCTTTGAGAACGTGATGCTTGACCCACCATTCGTTGTTGGAAAGTTCGATACGGGATCCGTCTATGGAAATGGATTCGAATATTGCGCGGTGTTTTCCGTCCGGGTCGTACCAGAACACAAGACGGTGTTTTTTTACATGCGTCGCAACGGCCCGTGAAATCTTCTCATACATGTGCGGTATGGTACCGCGTGTGAGGCTCTTGCGCTACTGACTTTTTCGGTCTCTGTCTACTCGAGGCGCTTGAGAACCGATTCGCGTGTAGCAGCCGGCTCTATGATCTCATCGAGCGCCGCCTGGAGTTTTTCGGGATCCGAGGCAGCACGGATGCGCTCACGCTCTGCCTGGGTAACGCTGAACTTACGATCCACCTGCCGCAAAAGCGTAGCAACGAGTCCCTCGTGGAGGCCCTGTTGTAGGCCTTCCTGTCGTCGAGCTTCTTCCCATGAAATCATCGTCTTACCCATTTCAGTATATCCCCTCTCCTTGAGTGTCGCCAAGAGCGCAGC
>RECN01000098.1 GCA_007694005.1 Spirochaetaceae bacterium | reverse complement strand
CGGGTGTTCTCGAACACGGGATTGCCTTCCTCACACACGAGTCTGTCTTTCCAGCGGTTTTTGTCGGTGCTTCGGTCTGGAAACACGCGGGGCTCATGGCATTTCTTTGCTGGATGCTGCTTCAACAGATCGATTCCGACATGCGAGACGCTGCGGCGATCGATGGTCTCGGCCCTATAGGGACCACGTTTCGAGTCGAACTTTTTTCGATCCGGCAGCAGCTGTACGCATTGACCCTGTTCACAGCGCTCCTGCTCCTCGACTCCTTCGGCGAGCAGGCCTTGAGCATTGCCTCTGCGGCCATCCGATCACAGGCGGATGTAATCGAGAGCTACGTCTACCGGATCGGCATACAACGCGGTCGTTGGGCACTCGGGGTTGCAGGCTCGCTCGTGTCGGCGGCAGTGAGACTACCAGTGGTGTTTCTGCTCGCGGTTACGCTGTACGGCCGGGGGCCACGGAGGAAGTGATGATGCAAAGCAGAGTATCAGTCGGGTTGTGGTTCGCGACTGCGGTCATCATCCTGTTCGTAACCCTCCCGATCGCACCGCTTGTGCAGGCGGCCACCTCGACGCCGGGGTGGAACGCCCTACTCGCCTACGTCTTCGACGAACGGGCCGGAGTATTCGTGCGCGGCGTAGGTACGCAGCTTACATTGACCGCGGTTGGCACCGTATCGATGACTGCGCTCGTGCTTTCCGCTGGCTACGGTCTGTCGCTTCTCGGGAGAATCGGCAGAATGATGGTCGGGGTATTCTTTGTTATTCCTGTCGTCGTCAACGGAGGGCTTATTCCCACGTACATCCTGATGCGCTCGATCGGGCTGGTCGACCATCCGCTTGTTCTCGTCCTCGCAGAACGCATCGACGTTTTGTTGATTCTCGCCGCAGCCCTTGTGTTCGGTCACGGAAACTCCGTGACGCTGCGGGAGGCGGCGTCGGTAGACGGTGCGCGCCCGCTCTCCACCATGGCGTGGATTGTCCTGCCTGCGCACCCGCAGTTAATTACAACTGTCGTTGCGCTCTCGGCGCTTCGATTCTGGAATGCCTGGTTTCCGGCGTTTCTGTTCGTTGACAGCCGTGCGCTCATTCCTGCGCAGAACATGCTCAGATCGATGGCTTTTCGAACCGAGTCGGGGGTTGCGTCGGGCGTCACGCGCGCAGCGGTAACCGCCGGAGAGCCGCGAATTGCGCTCTACGCGCTCGCCCTTCTCCTCCCCGGACTCGTACTTGTTCGGGTCTTTCGCGGCGCGGCTTTGTCCGCGCTCATCATCAACTCTAAAAGAGGAAAGAAATGAAGATTATAATTCTGACACTCGCCACCCTGTTTCTCGCCGGTTGCAATGTCGCAGTCGATTCGCCTGATGCGAACGGACCGGTCACAGTCGATCTGTTTCGCTGGGATCTGAACGTGTCCGGTTCCGATGACATCTCGCGCTTGATTGAGAGCGAGTTTGGCCTGCAGTTCGATATTGAATCACCGGCCTGGGACGAGTGGCCCGACCGGCTCTCGATTCGTGCGGCTGCCGGCACACTGCCTGAGGTGTTCGTGGGCTACGGCCCAATGGCTGGAGCGACCTACCAGCAGTGGATCAGCGAGGGCCTGCTTCTCGAATTGAACGATTTTGTCGTCGACTATCCGCACCTGAGCTCGTATCTTGAACGTTATAGCCACCAGCAGGTGAATGGCTCCTGGTACTCAATTCCTGTCGAAGATGTCACCGATCACGCGCTGATTCTCCGGCAGGACTGGCTCGATGAGCTCGGACTTGCGGTTCCCGAAACACTCGAAGAGCTGCGTTCCGTCGCAGAGGCTATGAGGGACAGATACGGGGTCACCCCACTGACCTCAAGCGCACCGCACACCGCGGGATTCTTCTGGTTGAACGCCTTCTTCTACGCACACGGATCGCGCTGGTCAGACTGGGTCTGGAGCGATTCCGGCAACCAGTGGATTCCGTCCTGGATCGCCGATGGCAGCAGGCACGCGCTTGAAACGCTGCGCGCCTTCTACCGGGAAGGGCTGCTCGACCCTGACTTTCTAACCAACTCCGACGCGCGCAAGCGCGAGCTCTTTGCCTCCGGTGAAGCAGGTATCCTCTTTCACAATGAAGTAGATGTATATATCAGTGAGGTGACTCAGCGAGACCCCGACGCACGGGTCGCGATAGCCCCGCCGCCTGCAGGTCCTGGTGGACGGGGAATGTGGGGCCTCGACGGCTACTTCTCGGCAGTAATGATCCGGTCCGACATAGCACCCGAGAAGCGCGACGCCGTCCTCGCGTTTCTCGACTTTCTGCATAGCGACGAAGGCGAAGAGCTGTTTCACATCGGCATTGAAGGCACGCATTTCTTACGGACCGCCGACGGCATACAGCCAAGCGGTGAGCCACTGCTTGAGGCAGCACCGCACGCGCAGCTGCGAACGCTTCGCGCCCTCGAGTGGAAGTGGGTCCTGCCCTGGCACCCGCACAACGCCGAGATGGCCCGGTCGGTCGAGATTGGTCGGAGATACGGGGTTCCGCCACGTTTCGAGAACATCGTGACCGACGCCGCTGCAGACTACGAAGCACAACTGCTCGACCTGGTCTACGCGAGGTATCCTCATATGGTAACCTCAGACCGGCCGCTCGATACTCTGTGGGACGAGTTCGTGGAGCAGTATCTTGAAAGCGGTGGCCGTGTGCTAATCGAAGAAATGAACGCACACCCACGGGTCACAGGCCCGGAGGAAAGAACTGATGGTTGACCGGGAAACTCGCGAACGCATCGAAGCGGCTGTTTCTAAGTGGTTCCGTCCCTTCCGCGAATCATCGACCGCCTCCGCGTTCGAGCAGCTCAGCAATGAGTACCTCGCCGATCCGGAACTTCGCATGGTGGCCGCACAGGCGTGCAAGCAGCACGGTGCGGCCAGCCTCGGTAAGTCGCGCGCCGACCCGGACGACGATGAGTTCCACGACGCGTGGCATACGGTGGCCGACCGAGTGTGGGAGCTGCTGCCCGAACTCGAGGCGCCTGAGCAGCCGCTCCTTCGAATCGCGGTGTCGGCGCTGGTAACAGGAGGCTTTCAGGATCTCGTCGCATATCGTGACGGCGCATTGGTGTGCTCAGGCTTAAACACGCTTTTCCAGGACACAAACACCGAAGAGCGCGAACGCCGAATCAGGTTCGTCGTCGAGGCGATGGAAGACGACATGGGGTCGGCCGGCGGCGATGACAGAGATCCCGAACCGTGGGCCGCTGCGTTGTATGTGATAGCCGTCGAGCTGTCGGCAGTCAACGACGCGCCCCGCGCTTCACGCTACCGTCGGGATCCATTGCAGATGGCGTTTGACGCCGTATCGTCGACGGAAAACACAACCCCGGATGTGGCAAAGGCCTTGTTCACGCAGGCCCGTTTTTTGGAGCACGCAGTTCGTCAGTCGAGCGAACTGAAAGGCGGCATTGAAATACTTCTGGCGCAGGGCGAGTCGCATCGCTACCTGCAAGGCTCTACGGTTACCGAAGTGCTCGGGTGCGCCTTCGCTCTCTCCGGTTCCGAGCCTCCGCTCTATGACACGGTCTGGTTCAAAAGCCTCGCGTGTGTGCTCGGCGAAGGTGCCCGACACATGAGCGCGCGTGGCTTTGAGTACCCGGATGTGGCTGCTATTGCACAATATCTGCTTTCGCTCGACGGATACCACATTGCGCGGACTCCGGTCTCCGGGCACCTGAACGACCTTCTGCATCTGGTCGATGACGTAAACAAGCTATTGAGAACCGCATCCGACTGGCTTCACCGGGATCCACCGACTCACGAGGACGTTGTAACGACACTGCAGATTGCGCTCCCGTTGCTCGCAAAATCAGAAACGATAATTGTGAACTCCGGTGGCGAGAACCCAAGAGCGAAGGTGATGGACAAGCCCATCCTTCTTGGGACTACGGTGCTGTTACCGGAGAACGCAGCACGCGAAGATCAGAAAGTGGATTGGACACACTTGTACCCAGCCCATACGTTGTGCACCCCGAAGATCTGGGCAATCCCTCGGGCTGCACTGACGACGATATGGTATCCGACGTGGGAGAGTGGAAGCCGCAACGAGTGTCTCGAGCTCATAAAGACGCCCGGGTTCTATCGCGATATGGTGCTTCTTAACACGCTGTTTCATTATCTGCTGTACGTCGACGACCAGAAGCTTATAGACGAACTCGAACCTATTCGAGATCGCGTTACTCTGGTCGCCCGCTATGCAGTGCAGGGGCTGACCGTCGCTACCCGCGAACACGCGAAGGCAGCATCAACATCAATTAGTACTCAGGCCCTGTTCATCTGCGCCTACTACGGCTCCGTTCTCCTTCTGATATCGGGCGAAGGTGCCGAGGCGGTTTCATCGATACTTCACGCATGGCGGATACAGGACAAGCCGGGCTTGTCGGAGGATCTCGACTGTCCTGACGGTTGGATCGAGGTTCGCAAAAATTCCACGGCTTCAGCCATCGCGTGGATCGCCCAGCACCTATTTCGCGGACAGTACGAGCACACGCGCGACGCCGACCTCCGTCACGAGTTCGTTCTCTATTGCCTGAAACGCTTTCAGAAAGCTCGCAAACCACGCGAGACACCTCCTGAAGCCGGTGGCGGCTGGGACGGTACGCGTAATGAACCATCACCCCTGTGGCGCGCCGCGTACGTACGAGCATTACGTGAGCTTGAAGGCAATCCGAACGGACAAGTGTTTCGGACACTGCAGGCAGTAGCAAACCGTGACACCAGCCCGGAGGTTCGCCGCGAAGCCGAACAGACGCTCGAAGCGATCGGCAATATACGCGGTAACTACTCGGGCAAGTCGCACAGAAAAGCCATGCTAAACGCCTGGTTTGAACTCCGCCGCGCGCACATGGAGGAACTCAGCCAGGGGATCGACGAAGAAAAAGCGGAGATCGTTCGTTGGAAAGAGGTTCGAGAGTATTGACCGTCTTAGGTGAAACAGTCTTTCTCATTGCCTGCCTGATGATTTCGTCGGGAGGCATGATCAGAAACACGGGGCACGATTAGTCTTGTTTCTTCTACATAAACGCGTCGGACGGACAATTCCATGAACCACTATTGCTCACAGTACTACGGTGCGCAACGGTGATAACGTTCCGTAAAACGGAACTTTCAGACCGTTGTAAACGAAGCCTCCCGCGTTTATCCGCTTTCATGAGGATCGGCCAGTACCTGCTGCCTTTGTTCCGACCTCTTGCAACGTCACACTCACATAGTCTTCCCGACTACCGCGTATCAACCGAGACCCGCACCTATTATGAGGTGCGGTGTTTTTGACACGTACACTTTTCGGGTTGATTACAGCTCAGCGAAAGCTAACTAAAAAATGACGGAATTATTTCTCTTATAGAGGACCGATATGCTTCAGGAAGACCAATGGATCCGTCGAACTCTCATTCACTATTCTAACTCCGGCGCGTGCTCGATCATTCGTCACAAAGAACTCATCTTCCGTCATTTCTCCAAAGCGGATAATTGCTGGCGTCCGAACGGGATGATTACCGATCGTACCGAAACCTTGAACCGCGATCGTCCCATAAGGTCCGTCATCATGAATTGTAACTGCCTCACCTGGTAGAACAGTAAGCTCTTTCGCGCTGAACGCGTCTGATTTATATGCGATCCATTTCTCGACGTATCCCTCCTTTGTCGTTTCCTGAGGATCATCTACGTATTTTGGCGGTGAATATATTTTCTCGTGCAATAAAGGATCAACATTCAGCTCCCAATCCAGCAGATCAATGATAAAATCAAGATCATTCTTGTACTCTTCGGGAACATCTTTAACCAGTAAATCCCAGGGCGTATATGAGTCCCAAACGATCGACTGAAACATAGCAAATACATCTGATGCGCGCTGCGGTTCGTATGTACAGAACGAACCAGGGGCGTGCAAAAGACCCGGGGGAGTATACCAGCCGGTGCCTGGCCGGAGCTTATATGCTCGAGACAACTCAAGAATATGATTATCGCCAGCTTTCCAGTTTCTCAAACAGTCTTTAATCTGCTCTTTAGTTACTTCCGGGTTCAATCCGAAAAAAGTATGAGGAAAGTACCCTCGTTTGTTATTCATCTGAGGCGGAAAATAATAAGCTTCAGGCTTGCCTTTTTGACCCACAAGTGAAGCCTTCTCGTCTGTATGATGAACATGATGAGGCAAAGGCTCGAGATTATCGAAAAATTTACTATACATGGTCCAGCCGCCGTGTTTTTCAATTATCTCCGCTCCCAAGATTTCTTTTCCCATTAGATCGATAGCGTCTCTGAGCAAGACGGTCTCTGAGTACTCGCCGTTGGCAACGTACACATAACTGAGACCTTCATCTGGAGTCGTATCAGGACCATTTTCAGCCTTCGTTGTCGAAGCCAGCCATCGTTCGTCGATCCCACCTCTGTGAGCCCCAAAAGCGTAATAGTCATCTGGGTGTAATTTTATCCGCTTGCCGGGTATACAGAACGATCTCGGCACCCAGGCAGGCTTAAGTCTCAATATCCCATCGCCCTCGCCAAGCGCTTTGCCTATAATGTTTATAGCTTTAGAACTCATGCAATCACTCCTGTTTATTTTATACGCGCTCTGATTTCTACAATACTGTACATGTCCAAACGATCAAAATGAATCTCGGCGGTTCCGTCTCGGAGAACAGCATCTTTTAGTGATTTACCAAATAGCGACTTGACCTCAACGTCTCCGGGTAGACGATGCGATACATTCACGGCGAAATCGCAAACCGGAATCGGGGGAACCTGACTTTGATAGTTTACAAGATGCAGCAGAATTCGATCATTCTCATGGTCGTCAAACACGGTAATCTCGACGCATTCCGGGGCCGTTGAATCGCACGACCATCTGATCCCGGTATGTTCTCGCAGGATACCATCCAGCAATGCACCGTAGTAGTTTAGGTCTACGGTAGCGGCAATGTAGATGCTCAGACCTTCGCCAACCGGAGTCACCACGATAGCAGGAGAATCTGTGTCGACCCCCGGAGGATTACTGTGTATCGAAGAAAACTTGGACGCGTTCCCCGGATCACTGAATGGAAGCGTAAGGTATCCCAGCGTCTTCGAAGAGGCGTCAGTTACGTTGACAGTCATCTGGTGCCCCATAACGTTTACTGGATTCCGCGTTCCATGTGGAGAAAAGATACTCTCTGCTTCCGAAGCTGGTCGGATATACGTGACCTGCTCACTTGTATGACCGGTAATAGAACAACCGAGA
>RECN01000113.1 GCA_007694005.1 Spirochaetaceae bacterium | reverse complement strand
AAGTCTCAAGTCCCCGGTGAAGCCAGTCTGCCCATGCTTTGTCGCGGTGGCTGTAGCTTACGAATGCATAGTATTTCATGGCGAATGGAGACCGGCGTGGGGCCTAGGCTTCGCACGCCGGTGTCTCCCTCTTCCTTATACAGACCGTTAATAGTTATCGAACAGGAGGTACATACCGACCCAACTCGTGTTTGCCCGTCCAGAGTACAGATGTATCCGAAAGGTGTAGAGTCCAGTGGCAGGATTGGTAATAAAGACGCCTGCATCGCGATCGATACGGTAGTCAGATGCAATGAGTCGCCCGAACCGGTCGTGAACATCCAGATCCACGTCGATGATATCGCTGTCACCCGAGGCAACGATAATGTAATCGTTCCCGGAGTAGAGCATGCGTGTAAACTCGGCGTATTCACCGACATGAATGAGTGAGAGGCCATAGTATCCATCATCACTTGTCGTCGGTGTCCTGAAGTTGAATCCAGACTGGCGGTAATCACGAATCACGCTGTCACGGAAGGTGATGAGCCGATCCCAGGTTTCACGCTGCCACACGTTCCACGATGTGTTCGGATACGACTGTGCAAGCGCGGTTGCACCAACGCACAATGCCAGCACTGCAGATATAACAAGTATTCGTTTTGCTTTCATTTCCGTATCTCCTTTAAATCGCAGCCGCACGGTCGCGGAGATTCGTTGATAGCAAGTGCAGCGTTGTCACTTGTGCGGCGGTCATAACCGAAGCGCCGACATCCATCAGTTCGGCCATCTGGGCCATGGGCTCTATGAGGGCCGTGAAGGTGTCAGATTCTTCTCGGGCGCGAAGTGTCTCAAGTGCCCGCACGAAATACACTGCTTCATTTGCCCGGCCAAGGGTCAGAGCCAGTTGTTCAGTGTAGTTGTCCCGGACAATACCACTCGACTGCCTGACACCTTCGATCCAGGCTCCAAACTCTATTGCGAGCGCGACCTCAACTTCATCAATCGTGTTCAGCAACTGTACGAGCTCTCCCCGCAGCGCGTTCAGACTTCGCGAGACACGAACTTCCCGATCGGTCGCGTCCTCGATCTGTAACGCTTCCTGCAGCTGCGTACCTAAGCGCTCGAGCCTGTCGGAGCTGATGTCGAGTCCGTTCGCAGCGCGCTGCACGGACTCTGCAAGGCTCGTCGCAAGATCCACATCGCCAACGGCAATCGCGAGAAGGGCATTCGCACCGCGCACACCAATATCAAAACCAGTGGCAACACGACCCCGATCGGAAATCGCAGTCGATTCGTCCAGGAATCGCACCCAATCGTCTGGTGACGTTGTCTCGGCCAGTGCCTGGAACGCTTCGTTCGGGCTCGACAGTCCCAGAAACAACCCCCCGAGCGACTGCACCGTGTCAGTGACTTTCGGTGCCGCATCCTCTTCGGGGGCAGGCGCTTGAGCCGAATCGACATCGTTCCCGGCTGAACATCCAACGATGCCCACCACCAATAGAACGAGAAATAGCTTTTTCATAGCATCTCCTCCGTCAAACCAATACATGCTATCTATACCACCATGGGTTTCGGCTACAGCCGCAGGACCGTGAGCAGGTGAAAACCTATGCCGAACAGGAGAAGCACAATCGGATTGAACAGTAATGTAGTTATAATCAAGCTTCCTAAGAGCTTGATCCTTCCAGGGAACACATTCTCACCGCGCACGATTCCAGCGCGACGAGTACCATCAGCGACCTCATCAATCTGTCGGAGCCATTCAGCCGTTTGCGCCTCGGTGAGTAAATCGATACTCGACGCGTTCGGCCGAATACGTTCCATTCCTGTCCCGAAGTCGAGCGCCGTAAAGAGCTCACGTAGCTGATCTCGATACTCATCGCTCGTGAGCTCGGCGACAGTCTCAGTGAGGATGTAACTGCTCTCCAGCGCGTCGAGGTACTGTGGAAAGAACCGGCGCGCTTCCTCGTGGATCTCATTCGAGTACAGACTTCGGGTGATGCGCGAGGGCGGAGAGTTGATCGTCCGTAACCGGTCGAAAACCTCACGAACCATGGTGCGATAATCGCCGATTGATCTGTCGGTATCGGAAGCTGCGACCGCAGCGACTCGATCGACGTTTCGTGCCTGACGATGCGAGTTCAACTCGACTGATCCGACGAGTAGCGCTTCGTACGACCATCTCGCAAAGGTCATGTTGCTGTACAAAGGTACGTGTCGGTTCAACAGGGGCGGAAGGTTCGTGAAATCGATAATCATTCCGCCGAGAACGATTTGCGGTATCACAAGAAAGGGAACGATATTGAAGGCGGTACCGACCGAGGAGACCAGCGTCGAGATGAACAGTGCGGCAGAAAACGCTGCAAAGCTTGTACAGAATCCGACAAACAATATGTAGAGGTACGGAAGACCACCGGCAACGAAGCTGAGCGCCGCTGTTCGCGGCGGCATTCCGAGTATGGGTAAGGACGCGAGCAGGAACAGAGCGACCTGAGCGAGCCCGAAAGGTGCAAATGCAGCGAACTTCGAAAACACGTACTGCCACGGTCGAACGTCAATCAGACGCTCCCGTAAGAGAATCGGGCGCTCACGAACAACGAGCCCGATCCCTTCGACGAAGCCGAAAAAGGTGAATATGACCGCCGAAAGAAACAGGAACTTTGGAAACTCTGCGTTTCTGGCGTAGGCATACGGAATGTCGGCGCCGCGAAACAGGTAGCCGAGTACCACACCGAGAACAACCGGGAGCCCCAGACTGACCAGATAGCTCACGGGGTCGCTGATCTTGTCGAGAAGCGCACGTCGGCACAGAGAAAGCGTAACTCGAAGACGTCGCGGTTTCGGTGGCACAGGAAGTTCCTGAGCTTCGCGTTCTGCCGGGTGAAGTGTTTCCGGGTGCTCGCTTCGAAAGAGGTCTTCCCAGTACTCTGGACGATATCGCCTCTTCGGGCGAAGCGGAGAACGTGACTGTGTAAAGAGCTTCGGTACTGAGCGCTTCCCCGAAGCCGCATGCGACTGTTCGTAGAGCGGTGACCCATCCGGACCAAGTTCCCGCTTCTCGATCGCATCGAAGATTACCGATGGTGTCCCTCCTATCGCGTGTCGCTCTTTCGCAGTCAGGAAACGAGAGAAGTGCTCGAGCCCGGCTTGAGCATTGCCGTAGTACGCGAGTCTTCCCCCAACATCGAGAACGAGGAGTTTGTCGAATAATCGGTACAGCTCCGACGACGGTTGGTGTACGATCGTCAGGACAATCTTGCCTGAATCAGCAAGCATTCGCAGCAGACGAACCACCGTTTCTGCATCCTTCGACGATAGTCCCGAAGTCGGCTCGTCGAGGAGAAAGAGATCTGGTTGAGACAGAAGCTCAATCCCGATGTTCAGTCGCTTTCGCTGGCCACCGCTCAGAACCTTCCTGGTCGGACTTCCAACCACAAGATTCCTCGTCTCGATCAATCCAACATCGCGCAAGACCTGTTCGACCCTGTCGGCTATCGCGTCCTTTCCGAGGTAGGGCATCTTTATCCGGGCGGCGGACCGAAGGTTCTCTTCGACAGTCAGGTTATCAAAGAGCAGATCATCCTGCGGCACATAGCCGATGCTGGACTGAATGCGTCTTCGCACCTGGTTAAAATCGTGACCGTTGACGAGTATCGATCCGCTCGACGGGTTCAGGTACCCGAGAAGCAACGTGAACAGGGTGGTTTTACCTGCGCCACTTGAACCCATAACCGCAACCAGGTCTCCCTGGTCGGCTCGAAATGTAATATGATCGATTCCGACTGCCCCATTCGGATGTTTGTAGAGAACATCCCTTGCCTCGAGATAGTCAAACGCAACACGGTGTACGTCGACCGATCCGGTGTCTGCAGAGAGGGTGATGCGGCTTCTGCCAACAACGAATATTGTCGTCGTATCGACATCACACATCTCACCGGAGTGAACAACCCTGGAACCGACTTTGACTGGTTCTGAAATCGATCGTACAAAAATCTTAAACGAGTAATTCTGTGCGGTCTTCCGGCGGACAATCTCGATCTCAGCCTGCGGCTCTTCGACGAAGATATCGCCACTGTCGTCCTTGCCACTCAGCACGATATGGTCGCGTTCAGATCGATCACTCGTTATCGTACCCGGCTGACCGAGCACGAGAACCCTGATATGGCAGTGAAGCGAGTCGCGAAACAGGAGCTCATCCGACAGATACGCGTCGACTTCCGTACCGCTGATATCGACTCCGGAGCGTGAGACTGTGCCGTTCGGCACCGATCTGCCGTCCAGCCTGATTCTGGATCCAACGACCCGTACGCGAAAGCCGTCTGGTATCGAATGGGACAGAACACGTATTGCTTCGTCAATCCGAACGTATCGCTCAAAGATACGCTGTTCCGCGTGAAGGCGAAACATGGCCTCCAGATCGACTGTCACAAGAGCATCAGCTGAGAAACGGATAGACTGATGTCCGCTCAGATCCTCAATCTGCCCCAGACGCATCTGTTGAGCGTCGAGATACAGCGTGCCTTCACTCGACTCACACAGCAGATACGTTGCCCCTTCAAGCTGAAAGATCGAGAACTCACATGCTTCAACCCGAATATCGTAGGCTTCGTTATCCGGACCGAAGCTGATGAGCCTCCGGCTGTTCTGGGGATAACTGAGCGCATAGGTCCTGCTCATAAGTGCGAGCATCAGATCAAGATCTTCGTCCCGGATATCGAGAAAGCGACAGACCGTGTCGAAGAACTTGATTTCTGGCTCAGTCGCACCATCCGACAGCAGCAACTCAAGGAGACGTAGAACCAGCGAGTTGCGCTGTCGCGGATCGTCCCCGAACTCTTCGCGAATACTCTCGCTTATCTCTTCGATGCCAATCTGCTCACCAAGAGTATCCCGAAACGCGGAATGAATGACGCGGGCGTCCTGAGGCCCGTACCTGCTTGAAACAAACTGACTGAACGTATCGAGTTCGGCGGCCGTCACTCCGTCGATGCGGGCCGCATATGCAAAGACTTTACCGAGAAGATGTAGTGTCGAATCAGCGGCCATGTACGCGCCCTCCGGCGAATACAAAGCAAGTTGTGTGCCAAAGCGTGTGCCGTCACAAGAAATCAGGAGTTTTAGGCTAAGATTGTACTGTAAAGCGCTTTCATAACTTCAGCGTAAGCACTCCGCATGAGAAAACACTGGTTCTCGAAGTTCCCCGATTCACGTTTCGTGAACCTGATTCACGAAATGTGAATCCTGAGCAAACGCAGCTGTGTCCATTGTTGGCATGTATTTTGCTTGTATACCCCTATCAACACTTATCGAGGAGGATAGTAATGCCAACAAAGAGGATCGCTTTCGCGATTGGTATGCTACTTATGGTCAGTAATGCTGCAAGCGCTACTGACTTTGTCGGAGACTGGTCCGGTACGATCGACATACTCGGTCGAGACGGAAGCTTGACGATCAGATTGCTGATCGAAGGAGGAACCGCTGTTCAGTACTTCCCGTCGGATGGTGGAGGCTGGAGGCTTGTGGAACCTGTGAGCGCTCAGTATACGAGCCACCGGAACAACGCAGTGTTTCACTGGCTCAACTCCGGTGGGATCTGGACCGAGACGCAAAGCTTTCATCTGTCTCAGATCGATCGAGACACACTCGAAGTAGTCTGGGTTCGCATGGTAAACAACCGGGCAGCAGGTGAAGATGGAGATCCGTGGTTTCTTACCGGACGAGGTTTCCTGTTTCGAGACTCCTGATCATCAGCCTGAGATACCACCCTACACGAAACGTGAAGCCGTTACACGTTTCGTGTAGTGACATAGTTGAACGAATGGTGATGTTCAGGAGATAAAGAATCCGATGCGTAATCGATACCGCGTAATCATGGCAGGTGCGTTCGTCCTGCTTTCCGTCTTCGTACTCGTGTTTCTGGGTTGGGCCCAGAAGTATCCGATTGGCGAAGGGGGGAACACGGTATCGAATCTCTTGTATTACACGCTGCAGACCTTCATCTGGGAAACCGATTTCGAACCCGAAGCAATCCCCCCACTGCTCGACATTATGCGATTCGTTGCACCTCTTGCCCTGGCAACATCGCTTGTCGCTTCGCTCATGACCGTATTTGGCAGCATTCTGATGCTTCTAATGATTTCGACCTTCTACCGGGATCACGTGGTTGTCTTCGGTCTTTCCGGTGCATCCTGCGCACTCGTTTCGCAACCCAACCCGAAGCGTTCGAAAAACATTCTGGTGATACCCCGAGACGCAGAAACGGCACGAATCGAGAGTTTGCCACGTTCAGTGCGCATAATTCGACTGAGAGACGCAACTTTTCGCTCCATAAGCCTCCTGGCAGTCCATCGTGCACAAGCTGTCGTAATCTTCGACGACGCCGGGTATTCTGCGCTCGAGCTGTCGGATCGTTTGAATGCACTGACCACACGTCAGCCCTATCGGTGGACAAACCGCGCCCCACTGAACGTCACACTCGTACTTGAAGATCCGGAAGCCGAACAGGTTCACCGATTCTTCGATCTGACGACAAATCAGAAGCCCGATTCTGCTCCGAAACTCGACTTCTATGTGTGCACGCTCGCACGCATCCTTGCGTCGCACGTGGTTTTCGAAACACGGCCGGATCACTTCGTTTCTACCCGGCAGCTTTGCGAACGTCCGGTCTCAATTACGATTCACGGATACGACACTGTCGGGTACTACCTGATCGTTGAAGCTGCACATCTTCTTCACTATTTCTCGACTTATAAACTCTCAATAACCGTCATTGGAACCAATGTAGAAGAGATTACCAGAGACATTCGGACACGACTTCCCGCCATCGACGAGGTCATCGATCTACATGTCCTTTCCGAGGAGCGTTGGGAACATTACGTACAGTTCCCCGAGCGTTTACAGGCTGAAAACTTCGTTTTGCCCGATGTGATTTACCTCAACCCGGCCAACCCGCACGAGGCGCTTGATTCGGTATCCCGGTGGATGCGCCTGTATTACGTCCGAGGACAGTTGAACACCTTCGCAATGGCAGTCGTAGCGCGATCCGATAATCTATTGAGCACCCGAGTCGCGGAACTCCTCGCGCACTTCCGGATCGAAGCGCTCGAAATCGACGAGAGTCGTCTGAAAGCGTTCAGACCGGAAGTTATCGTGGGGTGGGACCTGCTGATCGAAGGTCGTGAGCTTATCGACAGTATCGGACAGGAGATCCACGCTGCGTATGGGGGTGAACCATGGGACAGTATCTCCGACTTCGAACGCGAGCAGAACCGAAGATCTGCGCGGCACCTGTTCATCAAGCTCCGGTACCTCGGATACCAACTTGAGAAACGCGAAACCGATTCGCAACCCGAACAGGAGCAGGCAGCGCTGGCGAGCCTGCAGGAGGCAACCAACGATCCGATCCTTGTCGATGTGCTCGCACGATGCGAGCATCGCCGATGGATGGCCGAGAAGTGGCTCGAGCGATTCTGCCGTGGCGAGCTGTCGTCGACACCTGAAGTAAGGGACTTTCAAAAGAAGTTGCTCCGGATCAACCCATACATGGTTCCGTATGAGGAACTCTTCCTGGACATACAACGACTTGACGAAAATACATTCCGGGATGCCGTTCAGCTACTTCAGCGTATTCTCCCGCACTGGCGCGTTGTAAGAATCTGACAATTAGGGAAGGATTCAGTACCGGTTATGGATACGATTCAGAAAAGCGATACCTACCAGACGTCTCTGGATCCGGAACTCTCCGCTGAAGAGTTCCTCGCCATCGCAGATCGATGCCTGCGCGCTGGCGATTATCTCAAGGCCTTCGATACGAGTCAGCAAGCCTTGTCGTCCTATTCCGGGCACCGAGAACTGCGTCATCGCGCGGTGCTATCACTCGCCCGTATGGGGGCAGTGGAACGGGCCGAGAAGCTGTTTGTCTCGCTCGGCCTCGATGCAGAAGCAGATGAAGACATTATCTCACTGAAAGCGCGGCTGCTGAAAGACTCAGGTCTTCGAGCGGCAGGTGCAGTCCGGTTACGGGCGCTACAGAGTGCACGTGAAGCGTATGAAAAGGCATTTTCGATCAACGCGGGCTTTTACCCGGCGATCAATGTGGCCACTATCGCGGCGTTGTCAGGCGACGATGCCGCGCGCGTACTGTGGGCACGGCGGTGTCTCGATCGTACTAAGCCCTCGTTGCATGATGACAGTTACTACGTTTTTGCCACACGTGCCGAGGCGTTTCTCCTGCTCGGTGAATATACAGCAGCAACCGAAGCAATCAACACCGCCGCCGCTTTGTCTCAGAACGATGCCGCCCTCCGGGGCAACACATATCGTCAGTTGCGAAGAGTTTGTGAAGCGCTGAAGATCGATATCGAAGTGATTGCCGCTCTAAAACCCCCGTTGGTTCTCCATTACTGCGGTCACATCATCGCAGCCGGGAAAAAGCAGGGACGATTCGCTGCTCACGAACTCGCCGGCGTACAGAGGAGGATCGAAGCCTTCCTCGACGAACACCGGATAGATTTCGCAGTCGGAAGTCTCGCCGCCGGCGCCGATATTCTTGTTGCCGAAGCGGTGCTTAATCGCGGTGGGCGAATCGGTGTCGTGCTCCCCTTCTCGGAGGCGGAATTTGTCGATGTTTCAGTACGCCCCTCGGGGGAAGACTGGGCAAGCCGTTTCGCTTCATGTCTGAACCGAGCAAACTACGTGCGATTCGTGACCGAGGATGCATGGCTCGGTGACGACGAACTCTTCGGCCTCACCACAGAGTTCGCGGTGGGGCTTGCTATTCTCAGAGCACAATGGCTTTCAAGCGAGGTTGTACAGCTGGCCGTATGGGACGGAGACGTTGGACCTCCACCCTTGCCGAAAGCGGGAACCGCGCACGACGTGATGCTTGGAGAGAAACTCGGTATACGTCAGCACATAATCCCTGTTCGTGGAAACGCACACGCTCACAGAACGGTAGCCCCGACGATGCCCGGTCGAAGCCGCGTGTCTACGACCAACCGCGTTGGTCGAGCGATGATATTCGGCGATTTCAAGGGATTCAGCAAACTCACCGACTCGGAAATTCCACAGTTCATCGGTACAGTGCTTGGAGATTGCGCGAAGGTGCTTGAAACCTACACAGATCATCTGTGCTTCGTGAATACCTGGGGAGATGGTATCTACCTCGTTTTCGACGAAATTACCGAGGCAGCGTGCTGTGCGTTCGCCCTCCAAAAGACGGTATCTGCACTGGATCTTTCGAGTGCCGGCTTACCTCAGTCGCTGGGATTGCGTCTTGGATTTCACTACGGCCCGGTCTATGAAGCTCATGATCCCATCCTTGGTAAACGTAACTACTTCGGCTTTCACGTGAGCCGAACGGCACGCATCGAACCGATCACACCTGAAGGAGACGTGTACATCACCGAGCAGACTGCAGCGGCACTCGCGGTAGCGGCCCCGGGGCACTATGTTTCAAACTATGTCGGACGCGTCCCGTTGGCAAAGGGATACGGCGAACTGCCCATGTACTTGCTGACGGTCAGCCAGGAACAAGGAAATCACCACCAGCGGTCAACCCACCAGAACTCATGGTCAAAGTATCCGACGAACGGCCTGCCGGACCCCTGAACAGCTTCAAACTCATAAAAGGTATCGGCGTTGAGCTCGTATACACGGACCGGCTCAGTGCTGAACTCGCTACCCCCGGAGTTCTCTGAACGAACGTGGTTCACGAACGTACCGCTGCCGGTTCGAGCCGCATCCTCAAACGCATAGATAAACATGCTACCAAAGCTCGGTACGGACTGATGCTGCAGCCGGTAGGTGCCGGTTTCCGGCACCTGAAACGCGACCCGACGGGTTGCCCCGGTCGACGAGAGGGTTCTGACCCGAAGCCGGTAGACGACTCGAAACGCGTCGTCGAGCCGACCGAGGTCACTCGTACTGTTGAAGTCCAGCCCAACGGTACCCTTGTAATTCGGGATTTCACAGGCGATCAGCGAAACAATAATCACAAGAATACCGACCACATATACGACGTACCGTCTCATTGAGAACCTCCGGAATCTAAAACGCGGCAACGAAATCAACACGAATAAAGGTGTTCTCTACCTCGGACGCAATCACATTCTGTACAGCACTCGCGTCGAAGCGGAGATCATTCAGACGAAGTCCGAATGTCGCACGCTGTTCACGCGTCTCGAACTCGGGTTCGGACGCGGTGACCGTGGCTTGTGCGAAAAACCCGGTCCCGGAATCCGGGAGAATCTCAAGACGCGCCTGAGCGCGGTAGAAAGGGGCTTCGGTAAACTCGAGACGCCGCTCGCCGGTTGCCCGCAGATGAAGCCCCGAGGTACGAACGTCTATGCCGCCAAGATAGCCGTACTCCAATGCATCCTCGTCAAAGGTGCCGGTTATCATTTCAGGTGGTGCAATCACGTTCCCCGAGACCACAAATGGTCCGAGCCGCCACTCGCCTCCACCCTCAAGGGCACGGACCGTCGGCTCGACATCGTTGCGCTCACTGAGATAGCCGAACAGAGAGAGGTTGCCGATAAAGGGAACGCGCTCGATAACTGTTCCGTATCGGGTGACATCTTTTGACTCTGGTTCACGCTCCAGTTGAGTCACTGCGCGCTCGGCCAACGCAAACACGTCCACCGGTAAGCGGTCGGCTCCGAGTCTGTCACGGGCAACATCGCTCCCGGCCCGATACAGCTCGGCGAGATTCAGCTCGAACGACAACGTGTTGAAAACGGAGAAGCTGTCATCTCCAAACCATCGGTAGCGACTATACTCGCCGTCGGCGCGCTCGGCAGGATTCCGAAAGAGGGCATCGATGTATGCCTGCTGAAGCGTTGGCATGCTGAATGCAGAGCTCGCGCGAAAAAATCGAGTATCAACATATTCGACCGTCCGTAACTCAAACGTTGTGAAACTCCGTTCCTCGGGAGGCTCACCGTCGTCGTACTGCGCATCGTCCAGAACTTCACGAAGCGTTCCGCCCCAGACAGGCCGCAGGCTGCGTATCTGCTGAGGATAGTTCCCGACAAAATTGTCGGTAAACGGGACATGCCAGATCGTCTGGTTCGACGCATAAATCGATGTATACACATCGTTTCGAGCGTACACACCACTCTGCTCGAGTGCGGCGGTCAGCACCGTAAACGGCGGCGGTTGCACGAGAATAACAAACCACGTGTAGATATCCTGAAAGTCTATGTTCGCCGTCCAGTTCTCACTGTAGCTGCCGAACGAGAAGCGCAGCGGCCGGGCGGGACCGTTCGAGTACGACGTAAAGTCAAAGTAGTTAAACATCGTCCAGTTCGGGAAATACGCAGACTGCCGAAACAGTGTTGCGTCGTTAATCCGGTGTAGATCGGTATCAAGCACGACGGTTATCCGCCGGAAGTCGGCGGAAAAGCGCCGAAGTTGCTGAAAGCGTAAGGCAGTTTCGTCGAGCCCTTCTCCCATGTGCGCCGCGAACTCGCGCTGCGCAACAGGATCAACCAGATTGGCCTGTGCGCGCACCCCGGTGACAATCACACAAAACAGAATAAGCACTTCCAGAAATGATCGAACCATGCGATGCACCTCCCTACACACTCAACAATCCGACATAACGGTCGTACAGCTCGACCGTCACGAGACCGAGCGCACTGAACTCGATCATTACCACCTGGTTGCCGCCTGCCGTCTCGGCAATGCGGGTAAAGTTGTCAAAACGCGCATCCACCACGTTCTTCAGAGCATCGGAATCCAGGGTGATGATGCGGTCGGCGGGGACGTCGCTCGCGGTAACGGTATCGTCCTTGACCTCGAACTCCCCGAGAGCCCCGACGATCTGGTGGCGCAGATCATCATCAGTGTGGAGCAGAATCTGCAGATAGTCGAGCTTTGCAGCTTTCAGCTTCTCGGCGGCGCGGAGCGTTTCGGGCAGATCCTGAGGCTCGCCGTCTGAAATCACGATGAGCATGTTGTGTTTCGTTGCATCGGCGACTCGTATTACCCGATGGAACACGGGAGCCTGCTTCGTGCCTTCGCTGCGGACAGGTATTCTCTCGACAGGCGCATTCACTTCGCAGAGCTCGTCGGAGAAGAGATATGCTCGGACTTGAGTTCCCGGCATGACGGCGGGAATCTGCGCGGCGAGCCGGTTTACCACCGCGATGCCGTGTCTGATCCGGTCGCGGTCCTTCATGCTGAACGACACATCGAGCGCGACGTGCAGCGCGAGCGGCACATCCTTCGGGAGAAGCGGGCGCCCCGAGAGAAGCCCGGATACCACCTGCGCAAGCGATATGTCGGTGGACGGCCCGGTGCCGAGGAGCGATGGAATCGGTCCCGGCAGCGCCGTGTTTACGGTGAACGAGTTGTACACGTCTTTCACCAGACGCGTCGATTCGGTCAGGCGTGGGCTCTCGTAGCCCGCCTCTTTTTTTTCGTTGAGACTCCAGAAACGCCGTTCAACAGTAACGTCGTTGCGAAGCGGTTCCCCGGCCCGAAGGCGCCGGTCAAGCGATCTGATTTCTTCGGCAAGCCTATGAGCAGCCTCGAGCGAGTGAAAAGTTGCGACCGTGACGGGATGATCACTACGGAAGTGGTAGCGTTCGAACAGCCTGCGTCGAAGCGGCGCGTCAACGACCGGAAAATCGCGCAGCTCTTCGGGGAAAGTCCTGTTTATGCTTACCCCGTCAACAACAACTACTCCCAGCGGTAATGACGCCCACGAGACGTGACGCAGGTTTCCCTGCGGAGCTTCGCTTCCGAGAAACTGAGGCGACCAGTAACTGATATTCCGACCAAACTGATGCGACATTACCGTTTCATGTACTGTGAGAACGCTTCACGTTCCAGTTTCTCCCATCGAACTCAAAGTGGCACGGCCCGCCCCACGCTGCTCCTCTGACCTGGACCTGTGCCAGAGGATGGGTTTCATTTTTTTCGTCACGAGTTGCAAGTATGATGGTGTTCGGGTGTGCACATGACCCTATCTGCACACTGAACTCGCTGCGAACGTTCACAAAAAGGCGGGTAGAAATGTTTAAAGGGCTTCCTGTCTCTCTCACGTATATGTGTGTTCCATGAGTCGAACCTCCAAGAAGCGCATCGGCGGTGATTTCGTTTGCGATAACTGTCGCGTGCGTCAGTACTTCTGCGGAAACGGTACCACCGCACCGACACTCGATCCCGCGGATTGTACGGGCATTGAGATCTCCGCCACACACGAGTTTGTTCGATCCCTGTCCAAGGATTGCGTCTCGTATCCAGACGGTTCCGGCAACGGTGATCCGCGGCGAAAACAGCGATCCGAAAACATAAAGGCTACCATCCACCAAAAGCGTTTCGGTGGGTCTTAGATCGCCGAAAACGAACAAGTTGCCCGATACCCTCTCGGTTTCGAGCAAAGCATTGTCAACCGGTACAAAAACGGTGTCCCGACCAATTTTTCTCAGACTCTCCTCTTTAGGAAGTGAAGTGAGTGCGAAGTCGCGGTGGACCTCTGCATACGCCCTCGGGAGCGGTTCGTCCCACCGTTGAGCGATCACAACGAGTGCGCGTCTGAAACGTTCTACAAGCCCGACAGTTCTCACGTCCTTTGACATGAGAATCACGGACACGAGCATATCGTTCACACGTTCAATCGACACACCGTTCGAGACCGCTCGTACAGCGTGAGGAACAGCCGGGTGACTTATGAGCGACTCAAGTACTGGCATAATTCGTGGGAGGGCCTCAGTCGTTCCCTGCCTCCCGCATTCGTCGACGAGAATGGCCAGTGTCAACTCCAGGTCTGTCACGCGGTCCGAGTCACGAGCGAGCAGGAACTCATCGGCTTTTTCTAACCGCTGTTGCAGTGCATTGAGTACAGAGGAATGTAGTTTCGCCAATCGTGCCGTCGTCACATTATCCACCGAATACCCCCTGCTTCGCGCACAAACGGCGGACTTCGTTCCTGAAGTCGTTATCGTCTATGAATCCGGTAAGCAACGAATAGAGCCAACCCGCTTCGGTGCCCCGCTGTATCTCGGCCAGGGCGGTCGCGCTCATCATCATTCGCAACAGCTCCACGCCAGAACTAGATTCTTTCTGTATGTCTCTGAGCATCATCGTAGCCAGATGACAAGGCTCATTACCATCTGCGATGGCGTTCATCCATCGGGCTGTGACCGTGTCACTGCAATTGCCTGCTTCTTCTCCGAGATATAGAAGTCCCATGCGGCCAGCATTATCGACGACACGCATCCAATAGGTGATTCCCTCAGCTATACCTGCAACGCGCATCTGTTCAGTACCGCACATCGCTTTCGCGTACCATGCACCCGGAAAGACCATGGGAAACCATCCTTCGTTCTTTCGTTTCTGTATAGACACAGAGACATATGCGAAAATCGTGCCATAAGGGTGGATACGACAAAAAATCGGGTGAAGGACACGGCTGGCGGTACGGTTTTTTCAATCCTGGTGCTGATTGTGTTGTCCCGAGGTCATGAACATTCGAAGGGCTTCACGAAACGTGAATGATACCTACACGTTTCGTGAAACCGGTACGCACAACTCGAACACGGTGGCAAACCGGTCGTCGGCGACAAGCTCGAGTGTCCCCTGGTGCTGCTCGACAATGGTGCGCACGATCGACAGGCCAAGTCCGGTACCGCCGTCGGAGGCGCGGTCGCTAACGAAGGGCTTCGGCCCGTCGGCGGCTACCTTCGTGGGGATCCCGCGTCCCTGGTCGCAGACTCTGAAGACAACCTCGCCGGTATCGGTGCCGGGGGCGTCGGCGGCGACACCGGGGCGGAAGCCGATACTCAGCTCCACCACCTCGGACCGGTCGGTCAGCGCTTCGCAGGCGTTCTTGATCAGGTTAATCAGCGCCTGCTCGAGCAGTCCCGGGATTACTTCGATCTGCGGAAGAGGTTCCTCGGCCGGCACGTAGTGGAACGCCTCGGTGTACTGCGAGGCGAGAATGCGCGAGAAACGAACCGCACGCGAGGCGATCTTCTCAGGCGACTGCCGCTCGCGACTCGTCTCGCGCCCTCCTCTGCCGTACTCCTTGATTCCTCGGATTACATCCTCTATGCGACTGCTCGCTTCACCTATGTGTGATGCGAGTTCCCGCAGGCGTGGTACGACCTCGGCGCTTGGCGTGCGGTCGATCGTTTCTCTGTCGGCATGTGAGTCTTCACCTTCAAGCTGCTCGATGGTGAACAGAAGCGATTGCAGGTTCAGCTGCAGGATGTGGTTCGGGTTTCCGACTTCGTGGGCGGTGGCCGCCGCGAGCATGCCAAGCGAGGACATCCGGTCTGCGACTATCAGTGCCTGACGCTGCTGCTCGAACGCCTCCTCCCGCCGTCGAGTGGCGGTAATGTCGTCTATCGAGACCACGGTGTGCGCCTCGGTGGGAGTGGTGCGGATGCTGAGCACCCGGTCGTTCCAGGAAAGCTCGCGCTCGGAGCTCGGGCGGTCCCCGGCAGGTGTTTGCTCGTGGCGGCCCGACGGTCCCACGCGTTCGCCAAGCTCCTCGCGTTTCCCGAGCACACCGAGAACTGCCTGCTCTATTTCGGGATCAAACCGGCGTTCGACCTCTGCGGCCACCTCGTCGGCGGCCTCGAGGTAGGTTTCGGCTGCAGGGTTCGCCACAAGCACGCTACCGTCTTCGTCGATTAGTATTAACGCGGTCTCAAGCGCTGCAAGCAGCCGCTGCTGATTCTCCCGTGCTGCTATAAGCGCCTGCCGCGCGACACTCAAGTCCAGACTCTGCTCCTCTGCGGTCTCGTTCATGCGGCGCAGTCCAAGCACCGTTGCTGCCAACATGAGTGCACTCTGTGCGCGTGCGGCAAACACCTGCGAGAAGCGCTCCCGCTGCGCACGGTTCAGAAGCACCACCTGCACGTTCACGGCAGAGGGGGCGCTGCCGGAAAGCACCAGCGCGTTTGCCGCTTCGGCGTTTACCACACCTGCGGTGACTTTCCCGGCCTCCTCGAAGAGCCGTGCAACGTGCGCAGGCATTACCGCAGGCTCGATACGCGCGACGGTGCCCTCCGGTTCTTCGGTCGGCCGACGACGGTACAGATAGACCCGGTCCGCGACGCGCGCACGAAGGTAGCCTTCGTCTGCTGCCGACAGCCGTACGAGCTCATCAAGTGTGATTCGGAAGGAGATGTCTCCGCTCTCGCTTCCCACAAGTCGCTCGACAAAGGCTTTCTCTGCGAGTACCGGGCTTACAACGGCGGGATTCTCAGCCCACCCGAGACGCCTGCGCACCCGTTCGGCTGCAAGCACCGCTCCCCACCTCGAGTAGAGGCTGTAGGCGTGGTAGAAGGCGCTTGCCGCCTCGCCTCGAAGCTTTTCGCTGCGGCGGCGGTCGCCGCTCCTCGTGCCGCCCGCATCGCCGCCGGGCCGGTCAGCGTCCGCTCCGAAGGCCTCGGCCTGCTCAGACAAAAGATCCCCCAGTCGCTCGGAAGCGAGCGCCGCTTCGTGTATGTATCCGCGTTCCACCGCGCGGGAGATGCTCCTGCGGTAGCTGCGCTTCGCGGCTTGAAACCGGCCGTAATGGCGCTCTTTCTCCGCGCGCACAAGCAGGTAGCGATGCTCCTGATTGACTGGAGCCTCACGCGCCCAGAGGCGAAGCTTGCGGAGCGCCATCTTTCCATCGGCCACTTTGCCTTCGCGCCAGGCACCACAGCCGAGCGAGGTGTAGATCGACGGCACATCTGAAAGAGAGTTATGTGCACCGGGCATTGTCGCCGCGTACAGAGAATCGGCGTACGCCCGGTCCGGTCGATCCGCGTAGAGGGCAAGCCAGCCTCGGAGGAAATACACACCCCACAGCCCGACATGGTCTCCCTCTCGCGTATAGGTATCGATCTCGGTTCGCTCGTGTACGATCGAACCGGTCAGCTCGAGGGGATTGGGCGTCCTGCCGAGCACGCATTCGACTGCCTGATGATACTCGCCGAGTGCGCGCACGGTTCGCAGAAATCCCATGCGGCGAATGCGTTCTGTGTATTCGGTCATCAGATCGAACAGTTCGGCCAATGGATATCCACACCAAAGAGATCCTCCGCAATGCAGATGTGCAGCGTGCGCTGCCCATTCAAGATTACCGATCTTCGATGCGTGCTCGTGCGCGCCGCGCAACTCTCGCACGACGGCTCGGTGGTCACGGCCCCACGGTTCGGTAAAGATCAAGGTGGATATCGTAACCGTACTTCGCACGTCCTCTCGGGTGCCAGTTTTCATGAGCTCACGTGCGGCCCTGCCAAGTCGGTAGTACCGCAAGCCGCGAGGGCTGTGATTCGCCGTAAGCATTGCCCAATAGACGAAGGCAAGCGGCGTTTGTGCCGTCGGGCCATACCGCAGGCCTGTTTCGATAATGACGCGTATTACGAACGGGTAGAGCTTCTGCCGTGAGATAGTAATCGGCGCCATTAAACGATCGCAGACATCGGTGATGATCTGTGCCCGCGCATCGATAGTCTTGGTTGAACGACGAAGCCGTCGTCCCGGGCGTGTCCATCGAAGCCGGTTCAAGCTCCGAAACTCTCGCTGGTACTCGGTGTCTGACGGGTCGATCGGAAGGCTCACACCGAGGTCGCGGAGAATACGCACACCAATGTTAAACACCCGGTTGAACCGCGCCTGCGAGTACGCGCGGGTTACCCAGAGACTCCTCGCCCTGTTCGAACGGATCGTGTCCGCCCGTGCCCGTATCGACTGAAAGTGCCTGCTCATTGCATACGGATCGCCGAGGAGAAACGCCGCCTCGTGGGCGACTTCGTGCAGGCGCAAGCGGGTCTCTGCATCATACGCTTCGCCGAATCGCCTGATTGCCGCTTCCGCATAGCGAAGCGCCAGGCTCGAGGCGAGAAACTCTCCTGAGCGAATTGCTGCTGCGGCGAGCACGAACTGCTCGTCGGCTGGCCTCACCATCGATTGCACCGTCTGTTGTGTGCCCTCGGCGGTTGAACCCGGCTCGGGGACAAGTAAGCGCGCAAGCGCGAACATTGCCTGCTCATTCGACTCCCGCGTCTGTTCGCTCAAGAGTTCAAGTGCCGCGGTCATTACGAAGTCGTTCTCAAGCGCCCGCTCGCGTACCGCCCGCTCGATCGTATCGTGGGGAAAGTGTAACCTGCGCGCTCCGTTTCCCATCCGCTCAATCACAAGCATCTGTTCGGCGGCCTCTGACCGGGCCCGCTCGTAGCGCTCAGAATCCCGGCACACCTCGAGATTGACCCGTGCCACCGTCTCCCGGTCGACCGACGCTGAAAGCAGCGCGACCGCCTCAAGCAGCTGGCGTGCGTCTTCACTGAGCTGCTCGAATCGACTCACCGCAAGACTCACGAGCATCGCCTCGTCGGCGGCGGCGTTGACGAACTCCGCGCCCACCGCTTCGCGCCTCCGCGCGAGCGCTACTATGGCAAGCGGATTACCCTGCGCTCTGCGCAGTATCGTCGATTCAGTTTCCTCTATACGCTTTCGCTCTTCGCTGCTCGCTGCGAGTTTAACCGTGCGCTCAAGGAGCTCTTGAGACTCAGCGTCGGTGAGCCCTCCAAGCTCGATAACGCTCACTTCAGCGTCTTCGGGGATGCGTTCGCGCGCCTCAGGCCGGCCGATAAAGACAAAGAGCCGGGAGGAGCTCGGGTATTTGAGAAGCTCGTGAACCACCGCAAGACTCTGTTCATCGAGCCACTGCAGGTCTTCAAGAACCACGATAGCCGCCGCGTGAAGCGCGAGTACCTTCGAGACAACCAGAGCAATCTCGGCCGGAAGCGACGCACCTGAGCCTGCGAGATCCACCCCTGCCGCATCATGGGTCTCTACGAGTACCGCCGCCCGAGGCGAGATGCGGGCGAGCACGGTGCGAACTTCAGCCGCGACGTCATTGAGGATACCTCGTGCCGCAGCCTCTGCCCTGGCAATGGCTGCGTCTACGAGCCTGCCGATCGCTCCATACGGAATCGCTCCGATCTGCGAGCTTTTAAACTCGACCCACAGTTCGCCTCGGCCCGACGTGTTACCCGCCTCGCGGTCGGCCCCGTGAGCCGACCCCGCAACCTCCTCGGCCTGCCGCTCGGCGACCGACTGCCACAGGTAGCTCTTTCCCACGCCCGGCTCGCCGATAATCGCGATCTGTACCCCGGCTCCCGCGCGAGCTGCATCAATTGCCGCCAGAAGCCTCGTCGTCTGCTCGGCCCTTCCGACTATCGCGCTGCGTCCGGCAGCCCCTTCGACTCCAACCGCCAGGGCAACGGCGGTTTCAAGGTCGGCCACCCGGCTGTAGCGCTCATCCTTTCGCTTCGCGGTGGCTTTCTCGATAATCCGTCGCACGCCCGGTGGCATGGCAAGACCCGCCACAACAAGCGGCTCGCGCACGATCGCCTCTCGTAGCTCATTCCCCGAAAGCCCTTCGTAGGGCTGCCTGCCGGTGAGAAGCTGGTACCCGACCGCTCCAAGGTTGTAGACGTTTGTTCGTTCCTCTATGCCGCCCTCAATGAGCCCGGTCTGCTCCGGGGCGGCACACGGCCACACGATACGGTCGTGTGAGGCCCGGTTGGTCGCAGGCGCAACGCTTCGGATGTGTTCAGCGTCCACAAGGCGAACGTCTGGACTCTCGCCTGCGGCTGCCCCGACATCGGAAGTCGGATCATCATCACCCTGTGCAATACCAAAGGAGTTCGCACCAAGTCGCGTGTGCACATCCCCGGCAGGCAGAGATCGTAGAAGTGCTCGTATCGTTCCCAACCACAGTCGCAGTGCAGCATCGGTGTCAAGCGGTCGCCCGGTCAGGCTCAGTCGCTCGTGAATAGTCATGTGCCCCTGGTACCGGGCAGTATCGTCCGAAGGCGGTTCGCCAATCAAGTGATTCCGAGAAGCGGTATCTATGCGTTGCCCGGCCTCGAACCACCATACACGCGCTAATCCTCGCAGCGTGGCACAGGCAGCTCGAACCCTGCTGCGGCGCTTGAACACGTCCATCACACTTTCTTATACTCAAAAAACATACCGATGGAGCAGATAGGTCTGCAGGCCCTGATTCCGCAGACTTCGTCAACACGTAAACCCCACACACCGGAAAAAATTATGAGTGCAGAATCCGCCACGAAAAAGACAGGCTTTCGATTCAACGCCGCCCATAGCGTAGACGACATCAAACTCTCAATTCTGAACCATCTGCAGTTCAGCCTCGCACGTGAGCCGCAGGGTGCCGACAGCAACGAGTGGTGGCTCGCAACGTGTGCCGCGATTCGCGATCGCATCCTGCAGCGGCATATGGCGACGCAGGCCGCGCACAACGAGAAACCCGTTCGTCGCGCGTACTATCTGAGTCTCGAGTACCTTATGGGCCGTCTTCTGGTAAACAATCTGTTTAACTCCGGCCTGATCGAGAACACCCGAAAGGCGCTGGAAGAACTTGGCGTCGATTTTGATGCCATATGCGAAGAAGAAAACGATATGGGTCTTGGAAACGGGGGGCTCGGCCGCCTCGCCGCGTGTTTTCTCGACTCACTCGCGTCGCTCAACTACCCGGCCATTGGCTACGGCATACGCTACGAGTTCGGTCTCTTTCGCCAGACCTTCGAAGATGGGCACCAGGTCGAAAAACCGGATAACTGGCGTCAGTTCGGAAACCCCTGGGAGATCGTTCGCCAGCAGTACGCGGTCGACGTGAAGCTGTACGGTCGCGTCGAGCATACCGTCGACGACAAGGGAGATTTCCGCCCGGTGTGGGTCGACTTTACGACCCTTCGCGGCGTGCCCTACGACGTCCCCATTTGTGGCTATACCGCCGAGACGGTCAACTTCCTCCGTCTCTGGGATTCCCGGGCTACCGAAGAGTTCGACCTTGAAGTATTCAACCGAGGTGGCTACGTAGAGGCAGTCCGCGAAAAGGCGATCGGAGAAACCATCTCCAAGGTTCTGTACCCGAACGATAAGACCGAAAACGGGAAGGAACTGCGTCTCGTTCAACAGTACTTCTTCGTGAGCTGCTCACTGCAGGACATTGTTCGCCGCTACTTCCGCCAGCACACCAACTGGAAAAAGTTCACCGATTTCGTCACCATTCAGCTCAACGACACGCACCCGGCTGTTGCCGTACCCGAGCTCATGCGGCTATTGATCGATGAACACCAGTTTACCTGGGACGGGGCGTGGGCTGTCTGCCGGAAAGTATTTAACTACACCAATCACACCCTGCTGCCTGAAGCGCTTGAAAAATGGAGCGTTGCACTCTTTGAACGCGTCCTGCCGCGTCACCTTGAGATCATTTTCGAGATCAACCGACGCTTCCTCGAAGAGGAAGTCGCGGTACGCTGGCCCGACGACGCGAAAAAACTCACCGAGCTGTCGCTCATAGAGGAAAACGGCGAGAAGATGATCCGCATGGCGTATCTCTCGGTCGTAGCCTCGGCGAAGGTAAACGGCGTAGCCGCGCTGCACACGCAGCTGCTTCGAGACGATCTGTTCTCGAGCTTCGATCAGCTGTATCCGGGCAAGCTCGTGAACAAAACAAACGGAATTACCCCGAGGCGCTGGCTCCTTGCGTGTAATCCACGTCTCGCAGACCTCATTAGCAAAACTATAGGCAGCACCGACTGGCCGAAAGACCTCGACCAGTTGCGTAAACTCGAGACTGTTGCCGACGATCCGGCCTTCCAGGACCAGTTCATGGAGGTAAAGCACCAGAACAAGGCCGACTTTGCCGAGTACATTCGCGCGCGCGACGGATATGAGATCGATCCGAAGGCTATTTTCGACGTTCAGATCAAGCGCCTTCACGAGTACAAGCGGCAGCACCTGAACCTCCTGCACATCCTGACGCTGTACCGGAGACTTCTCCAGGATCCGGCGTTCGACATGCACCCGAGAGTGTTTATCTTCGCCGCGAAGGCAGCGCCAGGATACGATCTTGCGAAGAACATTATTCGCGCAATCAACAAGGTTGGAGAGCGCATCAACGCCGATGAACGCATAGGTGGCAAGCTCAAGATCGTGTTTCCGGAAAACTACGGCGTGACCGTGGCGGAACACATCATCCCTGCGGCCGATGTTTCAGAGCAGATTTCCACCGCCGGAAAGGAAGCATCCGGCACCGGAAACATGAAACTCGCACTCAACGGCGCGATCACCATCGGTACGCTCGACGGGGCCAACGTGGAAATCGAGGAAGAAGTCGGCTCGGAGAACATCTTCATTTTCGGGAAACGGGTCGAGGAAGTTCTCGATATTCGGGAACGAGGCTATAACCCTCGCGACTATTACAACGCGAACGCGGAACTCAAGGCCGTTATCGACTGGCTCAGCAGCGACTATTTTACCCCCGGGGAACGCGATGCCTTCGCGCCGCTTGTTCACAGTCTGCTCGACGGCGGTGATCCCTTTCTGGTGCTTGCCGATTATGAAGCCTACGTGGACGCGCAGACGGAACTCGAGAGCGCGTACAGGGACACACGCAGGTGGGCAAAGATGGCGATCCTGAACACAGCCCGCGTAGGCAAGTTTTCAAGCGACCGCACGATACACGAATACTCGAGCGAAATCTGGGAACTGAAACCGGTTCGCGTGAAGTAGCCGGCCGTACCAGTTGACGGCGTTTGCGGTATACTGTCGGCATGCGTGAGGCACTGGAGCTGCAGATTCGGGCCGTCGCCCGCGAGACATTCTCTCGCTCAGGCGGCCCGGGCGGCCAGAATGTCAACAAGGTAAACACACAGGTCACGCTGCACGTCCCGGTAGCAGAGCTCGATCTCACGCCCGAAGAACTCGATTCGCTTTTGAACCGCCTTGGCACCCGCGTAAACAACGACGGGGAGCTGATGGTCCAGTGCTCGGAAACACGAAGCCAGGTACGCAACCGGGAGATTGCCATGGATCGCGCGTGTTCTCTTATTGACCACGCGATCCGCCCCGAGCGTACGCGCCGTCCCACCCGGCCGAGCCGAAGGGCGCGTGAGCGACGGCTTCACGGGAAACGGACACGCGGCGAACAGAAACGCCTTCGGCGGCCTCCGGAGGATTGAGATTAGTGGACGCATAGACGCGCTTCGGAGCACGGGCATACCGGGAACAGGGGAAACCGGGCATCCCTCATTCCCGTGTGGCTCCTCGGTTCCCGGCCTTGTATTTAGTCCACAATGGTAATCGTTACACCAAGTCCCAGGAAAACGTTGATGATGACATCGTCGTACGGCGAACTGATTGTGTCGTCATCACCCAGATCAGGGTTCGCTATTCCACCGATCAGGACGTTCATTCCCCCGAACAACGATGGGGCAATCATCGCGGTACCGAGAGTGCCGATCTCGGCAACCTCGAACAGCGGGAGGTAGAATCGCGATCCTACCTCGGCGCTCAGCCCTATCGGCACCGTCCCGGGCGGGAGTTCGCCTTCATATTCGAAAAGCGCTACTCCCGTGGCAACCTGAATCTGAGTCACAAGATCCGACCGTTCTGACCTTAAAGAGGTCGCAATTGCCAGTGAATTGGTGCTGATCGTCAACCCCTCGTACGGTGTCAGATTACGAAAACTTCCACCGATTCCAAAGGTGCGCTCCTGCCCGAGAAAGTATAGTACATCGGCTCCGAACATCACATTAATTCGCTCGCCAATGTCGTCGCTTTCGAGTTCGTTTTCCGTCTGATACATCGACTCGACGAGAAACCCTGCGCCAACGTCAAGATGAATATTCAGCCGTGGGTCCAGGAACTGACCCGACGCGGTGCCCGCGGCAGCAACAAGCGTGATCAGAGCGATGACGTAGCGAAGGCTAAAGCCGCTACAGTACTTGTTCAATATGTTCATAATCGTCTCTCCTTTGACGTTGTGTGTGTGTCCTCAGAACGAATTGAGGGTCGTCGTTACAAACAGGCCGACGCCACCACCGATTAGAAGCTGGAACTCAGTCACTCGTGATTCGAGTCGCACCGCTCCGGGGGAGTAGCGGTACGTCTCTATGCTGAAGAACGGGACAGGAAGGATCCTCCAGCGACGAGTCAATCGTTCGTAGAGGCTTTCAAGCGCCGGAAACATCTCGATCCCCTCCGGTGGTGGCGGCGGCTCCGGGCGAACGAGCTGGTAGCTGTACAGAAGCTGCAGCCCCCAGGTCCGACCTCGTCCCTCCTGTTCAAGCGTCTGCCGATCTGCGGGCTCAAACGTGTAGGTGGTCCGGCCGACGGATGCAGCACCGTTAAACGAGAGCGTAAACTCGGTTTCCTCTTGGGTCTCATCGCCAAAATCGTAGGTAATACGCTGGTAGTCAGCGCGAAGAGCAGTAGTGCCTCGGTAGTCCCAGCCCCGGCCATTGCCTCCAGGTAATCCCGGGAGAAAGTCACCGCTGTTGTTCATGTAGCGATAGTCCGCACCGAAGTTTGCGCCTCCGAAAAAGACGTTTCTCCCGACGAACATTCCTCCACCACCAACCAGCGTCCGAAACGTGACTGATTCTCGCGGTTCCTCGAGACGCTCAAGTTCCTCGCGCGCGATTCGCAACGCTGCACCTTGGTCGGTAATTGCAAGGGTGTCACCGGCGCGGTACACCGCGAGTAGCTCACCGTTGTCGTCTTCAACACGAATCTCCTCAAAACGTGAGACAACAAGTCCATCATCGTTCAACTGAAACCGGACCACCTGGTCTTCTATCTGAAACTGAAAGAGCAGCCGTTCGGGCCCGGTATCGCCGTCGAGCTGGGCCCGGAGTCCCTCAATAGCGGATGCGTTTGCAGCAAACGCCGACTCCGGCAGACCTTCGCGCACTGCTGCGGTCAGTTCGTCCCGCTGTCGCTGAATCTCACGGTAGTTCGGCACGATTCGCTCGAGGTAGCGAGCGTCGGTCCGCATGCCGTCGCTGTAGCTGACCTCGTAGGCTTCCTGTCCGAAACGGTACTCTCCTGCACCTTCCGGAACACCACCGTTGAACGTGACCTCAAGCGTGTCACCATCCTGCCCGGTAAGAATCGCCTGGCCGTGGAAAGCGCCCTCGCGGAACCCGCCTTCGTAGACGCGACCATCTACATACTCGATTCTACCCTGTCCGTCGGGGCGGCCGTCGACGACTTCTCCGGTATACGTGCCTCCCGGGACATCGACCGTTGCAATGCCGGCCTCGTCTGCTTCCACCTCACCGAGGTCAATAGTTTCGGCGCGTCGTGGAGGAGCCGGGTCCATCTGCTCTCCGGCAGCGACCGTTTCGCCGGCGAGATAGGCGGCAAGTCGTGCCCGCCCAGCGTCGCTTTGCACGGCCGCGAACATTACATCGGTCGACGCGAAGCGGCCGACAAACGACTGACCGTACGAAACACGATCGAGGCGGTCCGACTCCAGAAAGAGAAAGACGTCGTGGTGTGGTGCTACCGCCTGGACGCGCCGGTAAAAATCACCGGCGACATCTTCGAGAAGAAGCACCTCGACAGCGGTTACCTCGTTATCTGCTGAGTACGCCGCGACCAGCGGTTCAATGTCCGCCTCAGTGAGATCCGACGGTCTCGCGACGCTTCGCGCGATGCTCTGCGACTGCCCGCGAACAGCCCGATGCACCGTACGCCCGGAGTCAAGATCGAACGCGGTGAGATGCGCCGTAACAGTGCTTTCATAGCCAGGTACGACATGAAACTCGAGCACGACGACCTGATTGGCGTCGATAAAAACACGTGGAGAACCAGGCCCGAAGGTAACAAATTGACCGTCGGTTGCCTGAGCCCTCGCCCGGCTTAACGGAGACGCTCGCCACTGCGCGCTGTTCGGCTCAAGTGCTACCGCCGCGGCGCTGTCGATCGCAGAGTACGTCGGTGCGACAATCTCATCGACACGAATATCCGGTGTCGCACACCCGACAAGAAAGCCTATGATTATTGCTAATTTGACCCACTGTGTAAGTGTGCTCATGAATCATGTCCCTCCGAAGGCCCGGACCGCGGCACCATCTCAACGGTGGGTTCGGTTGGCCGAAGCCGAAAATGCGATCCGGTAAACACATCGACGAAAAACCCGACGACAGCAGTTATGCCGGCAGCCGCGACCAGTAACTCAACTGATGCGGACACTTCGTCGTCCGGGTCAAACGGGTCGGCTTCCTGGTCCTGGGCAGCGAGTATACCGACTGATATCAACCATCCGAGAAAGGGGACGGTGGTCAGCAGCGCGCCTGCAAACGCGTCGTCAGTCTCAAGGAGGACGTTACGTGGCTCGAAATCGGGATGCTCGATCTGTGCCCGATATCGGCCATACGTCGCCAACCCCAGCTGTCGCCGTAATCGCACAGGCTCCGAGGCAGGGCCATTGTACAGAATCTCGTTTTCGGCTCCGTAGACGGTGAGACGTGAGCCATCAGGAACACCTCCAACCGTGACAGAATCCTGAGTACCACGGACGATGGTGGCGCACCCGGACAGAGTAAACCCGACGGCGAGAAGAACGATCGTAGAGACAACTCGTACGTATCGACGCATGTATGAACCCCCTTGTGTACGGGTCTACAAGCAATGAGTGTGCCAACGGCGCTATCAGAGCAGAAATTCAGAGAAGCGTGCGTAAAATGATGAGTTTTTCGGATGTGAGGACTCCTGCATCCCGGGTTTCAACAGCCGTGCGTCGAAATACGGTCCAGAACGTTGGTAGTGATTTCACGAAACGTGTAGCGTCTTCACGAAACGTTTAAATGTCATCGCTCCGGGAGCTTGACCCTTTGTTGACCACAGCACCGCAGACGAAGTAGTGTTGCCCGAAGCTGCAACCAGCAGCCCGGAGTTGATAATGGCGAACCTGCCCCGTTCTGGTCCCGCAGCTCAGACACCTCGCCCGAACACTCCCACAACGCCCTGACGACCGAGTTTCCCGGACGAGGAGGTGTCAGTGGACGTATTCAAACGACTGTTCCCCTATCTCAAACGCCACGGAAAGAGCTTGCTGCTCGGCTTGCTGGGAATGAGCCTCTTTACCGGGCTCACGCTCGCGCAACCCCTGCTCATGCGTTACCTCTTCAACGATGTCGTGGAGGTGAACCGGTGGGAGCTTCTGCCCGTCGTGGTCCTCCTGATCGCCGCCGCGCCCTTCATAGCGAGCGCGTTTCAGTTCATTAACCAGCGGATCATTATGCGCGCAGGCTACGGGATGATTTCGGACATCCGTCTGGATATGTACGAGAAGATCCTCGCGCTGTCCATGAAGTTTCACCAGGATCACTCATCGGGAGTCCTCGTCAATCGCATGATGGACGACGTCAATATGATACAGCGACTGATTACCGGAGACACGGTCACGCTGTTCATCGACGTGATCATCTTCGGGGTCGCGATGGGGGTCGTGTTCGCGATCGCCCCGGTTCTCAGCGCGGTGCTCCTGACCACGCTCATCCTGTATGTCCTCGCGTACCGCAGCTTTGCTGGCAAGATCAAGAACCGCAGTACCTCGTACCGACGGATGCAGGACACCATCTCGGAGCGGCTCCAGGAGACGATCGCAGGTGTACGTCACGTCCGCATCTATAACCGCGAGCTGCTCGAGAACACGAGCTTCATCACTCGAACCGAGCAGAGCCTCGAACACGCGCTGCACAGCAGACTCGGGTCGGTCGGGCTCGGCACCGCGTGCACCTTCATTGCCGGGTTCGGCAGCGCCGCGGTCATGATCATCGGTCTACAGCAGGTGCTGCAGGGCCATCTTCAGTACGGTGACGTCTTCGCCGTGAACAACTTCGTCTGGATGGCGCTCAACCCTGCTATACGGATCACGAACATGGCAGGACAGCTGACTGAGACCTTCGTTTCGGTTCGCCGCGTCGTGGAGGTCCTCGACGAAACCCCGACGGTCACGAGCAACGCCGGGGCACCTGCTCTTGTGCGCGGCGAAGGAATGGTCGAGTTTGATGACGTTCACTTCTCCTACGTTCCGGACTCTCCGCTCTATCGCGGGCTGAACCTGAAGGTTGCTCCGGGCTCAACGGTCGCACTCGTCGGGCACACCGGCTGCGGCAAGACGACGCTCACGACGCTGCTCATGCGCCACTGGGATGTCGACTCCGGTTCAATCAGGATCGATGGCCAGGACATCAGTGCAGTCGACCTGCGTTCGCTCCGGCGCATCTTCGGCGTAGTACTTCAGGACCCGGTCGTCTTCGACGGTACCTTAGGTGAGAACATCGCCTACGGCTGGCACGATGCACCGGAGAGGCTGATCGATGAAGCGGCACAGGCGGCCGAACTCGGCGATCTCGTCTCCCGGCTGCCGGAGGGTTACGACACGATCATCGGCACACACGGCATAAAACTCTCGGTCGGCGAGAAGCAGCGCGTGTCGATCGCCCGCGCGATCCTCAAGGATCCACTCATTCTGATTATGGACGAGGCGACAAGCAGTCTCGACAGCGAATCCGAAGCGCTCATACAGCGCGCGCTCGAGAGGGTTCTCGAAGGCCGAACGAGTTTCGTGGTTGCACACCGACTCTCTACGATCATTAAGGCCGATGCGATCGTAGTCATGGACTCCGGCGCGATCGTCGAGCTCGGCACGCACGAGGAACTCATGAAGATCCCCGCCGGTCACTACCGTCAGCTGTACGAAGAGCTCCGCGGACAGGCAAAAGAACCGACTCCGACAGACAGCTCAAGGGGCCCGGTGTGAAACGCCTGAGAGCCACCCTGCGCGCGCAAGGCATACGCGCTAAGGCCCTCATGACACTGCTCATGAAGGACAGCGAAGGCTATGACGGCCGCGTAACGGATGATCTCGGGCGTCTCTGGGAGCACTACCTTAAGGAGTACCGGTGGCGCATCTTTGGCGCCTTCGCGATCACCCTCGTCTGGAGCACGCACGGGTATATTTTTGCCCTTGCGACCCGGTACCTCGTGGACAACGTCATCAAACTCGGTACAGGTATTCCGGTGACGCTCGAAGAACAGATGCCCGGATTCTACCTCTGGGCGGGCGTCATCCTCGGAACCTGGACGCTCGTTGTAATCACACAGTGGCTCCGCGACCGGCTCATACTGGGAGTCGGTCAGTCACTCGTCTACCGGCTGCGTACCGAGCTTCACGAGAAGCTGCAGGTGCTTCATATCGGTTACTTCGAACGGCAGGAAACAGGCAAGCTCATGAGCCGGGTGCTCGAGGATGTCTGGATTATCCGCGAGTGGTCGACCACGCACGCGGTGAACATCCTCGCGGCGGTCTTCCAGCTGCTCGTCGGCGTCGGTGTCGCTTTCTGGGTGAACTGGCAGCTCACCCTGATCATCATCATCAGCATGCCGATCTACTTCTGGGCCTTTGTTCAGATACGCCCTGCAATCCGACGGCTCAACATTGCGATGCGCAGACTCAACGCCGGGATGTACGGCAGAAGTCAGGAGCGCATCGGCGCGGTCTCGCTCGTGAAAGCCTTCGATCAGGAGCGGCGCGAGACACTCGATTTCCGCCAGCGCATGAACAACTACGTCCGCCTCGCCATGCGCGTGATCAACTACCAGGGTGGGATGGTCGCTGCGGCGGGAGTGATCACCGCGCTCACCAGCGGTGTGGTCATCTATGTCGGTTTCAGCTGGGCTCGGATAGGTCGGATTTCGGTCGGCGAGGTCGTCTTCTTCATGAACGTCATGCCGCGCTTGTTCATGCAGATCAATACGCTCAGTAACGTCTTTGTTCAGATGCAGGCGGTATTCGTCGTTATCAAGCGGGTCTTCAGTCTTCTCGACGAGGATGT
>RECN01000020.1 GCA_007694005.1 Spirochaetaceae bacterium | reverse complement strand
CACTCGCATCTGATGCCGCCGAAGGTATCGTCGAGTTTGTCGACCATGGCGATCACGTCCACATCCGTGGCCTCGCTGAGGGCTCGACCAGCGTCGTGTTCTCCTGGATCCACCGTGGTGAGCTTCGTTACACCACACCACCGATCGCCGTCCAGGTTGGCGATCACGGGCACGCGCACGCGGACGATCACGACCATGGCCACGATCACGGACACGCGGCAGTGGGGGAAATTGGCGAGTTCAGAATCCTCGACCGTGGCGCCAATCGAGCAGTCGTCGCCGACATCGACAACGATCACTGGCACGGGTCACTTCCCAACGTCCCCGTGGGTGATCGCATCTCGCTTGGTGCGATCATTGTTTCCGCCGACGGGCGCGACCGCGACCTCTCCGACCCGGCGGTGAACGACTTTACCGTGGCACTCGCATCTGATGCCGCCGAAGGTATCGTCGAGTTTGTCGACCATGGCGATCATGTGCACATCCGTGGCCTCGCTGAGGGCTCGACCAGCGTCGTGTTCTCCTGGACCCACCGTGGTGAGCTTCGCTACACCACACCACCGATCGCCGTCCAGGTTGGCGATCACGGGCACGCGCACGCCGACGATCACGGGCACGATCACGACCATGGCCACGACCACGATCACGATCACGTCCACGGCGATTTCGATCCGCACGTGTGGCAAAGCGTCGACAGCGCCATCGTTATGGTGCGCAACATTCGGGATGCTCTCGTGGACGCCGACCCGGTAAACGCCGATCTCTATCGGAGCAACGCGAGCGCATATATCGCGGAGCTCGAGGAGCTCGACAGGTATATCTTCGAGCTGGTCGAAACAATACCCCACGAGCGCAGGATGCTTGTAACGGGACACCTGGCGTACCAGTACTTCGCCGATCGTTACGGTTTCCGTCAGATCGGTGCTACGCTTGGCTCGATTACCACGGAAGGAGCGGACCCGTCCGCCGGAGAGATTGCTGCTTTGATCAACGAGATTCGGGCGACCGGCGCCCCGGCGGTGTTCGCTGAGAACATTACCAATCCCTCTCTCGCTCGGCGCGTAGCCGATGAAGCCGGTGTCAGGTTTGTCTCACCGCTTTACAGCGATGCGCTTGACGTACCGGGAAGCGCTGCAGGCACCTACATCGACATGATGCGCCATAATATCGAGTTAATGGTTGACGCGCTCGCTTTTTAACGCAATGAATGGTAGGCCATGGTAATACCGTACAGTTTTCGCCGGGAACACGCTGCTGTTCCCGGCGCACCTGCCATTGAGACACGAGACCTGTGGTATCGCTACCCCCGTGTTGAACATGCTGCCCTTCAGGGAATATCCATCTCGATACCGCAGGCAAGCTGTGTTGCCCTGATCGGGTCAAACGGTTCCGGAAAATCTACGCTGATGAAAGCAATTTGTGGAATACTGCCGCCTCAGCGGGGTACCGTGCGGATCGCCGGGCTGCCGATAGGCGGCTGTCATCATCGTGTGGCGTATCTTCCTCAGCACGGTGCTATCAACTGGCGCTTTCCCGTTACGGTGCGCAGGCTTGTGTTAGCGGGGCGTTTTGTCCATCTCGGGTGGATCCGTCGCCCCGGACGACGCGATTACGAAATCGTGGATGAAGCGCTCGATAACCTCGGTATGACCGATCTGGCAGACCGGCAGATCGGTATGCTTTCCGGAGGCCAGCAACAACGGGCGCTGCTCGCTCGTGCGCTCGCGCAGGACGCAGAGGTGCTTCTTCTGGATGAACCGCTCACCGGGGTTGATCACATTACCCGGCAGGTTTTCGAGCGTGTCATCAACAGTCTGATTCAAAGGGGCCGAACGATTCTCACGGCAACCCACGATACCTCTGTGCGTGAAGCAGGTTACGACACTATCTTCCGGCTCGAAGAGGGAGAACTTCAGGAGGGAGACGATGATCGACATCATCTTTGAACCGCTTCGATTCGGTTTCATGAGAACCAGTTTTCTTGTTGCGATCCTCGTCTCGATCGCGTGTTCCACAATCGGAGTCTACGTGGTCTACCGTCGCATGGCCTTTATCGGCGACGCCCTGGCTCATACGGTCCTTCCCGGCCTTGTGGTAGCATATCTCGTCGGTATCAACATGTTTGCGGGTGCGCTGGTAGCTGGCCTCGCTTCATCCCTTGCGATCGGCCGGATAACACAGAACAAGTCTGTCAGTGAGGATACGGCAATCGGAATCGTCTTCGCCGGAATGTTTGCGTTGGGCATCTTTCTGATGAGCCGGACCGGCAGCTTCCGTGAGCTGTCGCACATGCTGTTCGGCAATATTCTCGGAATCCCGGATTCGATGCTGATCTGGATTGCCCTGATCGCGATTTCGATTCCCCTGTTCCTGTTTCTTCTCCACAAGGAGCTGGAACTTACGTCCTACGACCCGAGTCATGCCGAGGTAATCGGCCTCCGCGTGGACACGGTACGCTACATCCTGCTGATTCTTCTGGCGCTTACGATTGTGACCACCATATCAGCGGTTGGAGTCGTGCTGACCTCGGCGTTGATCATCACCCCGGCCGCCGCAGCCTCGCTTCTGACGCGCCGGCTGGTACCGATGATGGTGCTTTCCACCGTGTTCGGCGCGACGTCGGGAATACTGGGTCTGTATGCCTCCTACTACTTCAACGCTGCCTCTGGTGCGGCCATTGTGCTGGTGTGTACCGCAATCTTCGCGGTCTGTGCCTTGATTGAGTGGGCCATGCGGGATCGGGTCAATCTCAAAAGATCAGCTGCATAACACCTCTTACACGAACCACCTCGAATCGAGTACATCCCGCTGCGCCTCGAGTAACTCAGCGATCATCGATCGGGCATCAGAGAGGTTGGTGATGATCGGGTCAGTCGCGAAGGCTCGCAACAGCAGATCGCGGTCGCAGTGAAGCGCGGCCTCTACGGTCAGCTCGTGGGTGTCGAGTGTCTGCTCCTGCAGCGCCCGAATGCCCCGCGGCATCTCGCCGACCGGTTGCGGTCGCGGTCCGTGCATATCGAGGTCACATCGTAACTCGAGAAACGCGTCGTCTGCCATGTTCGAGACCGCGCCACGGTTTGCCGTGTTAACGTAGAAGCTTTTCCCGAGACCTCCCCACATCGCCTCGATAATGTCAGTAGCGTGGTCGCCGCGACCCATAGAGAAGAAATCCTCGATCGGCGTTGTCCCGTCGGCGAAGCGTCGATTGCCCTCCATGTGTTCGTCCATCGCCCGCTGTCGGTCTTCAGCGTCGAAGATCTTCAGCGGCTCGGGGTCGACCGGCTGCACGCCCCAGCCCTGATAGAAGGGTACGTACTCCTTCGTGTGGCCGATGACCGCCGGTGCTGCCCCGTAGATGTCCATGAGCTCGAGTGAGTACACCGCGTTGAACTTTCGCTTCGAGTAGGTGTTGTCGTCAGTTCTCCCCCCGGCTCCCGCGTCGCGTGCTTCCTGTTCGGCCCGCTCAAGCGCCGCGTTCTCAGCGAGGTGCGCCCGGACCTTTGGCATCTGATCCTGTCCGTCGTAGACAAAACGCAGAAGCCAGGTCAGATGGTTTACTCCGGCTATCGCGAAGTCAAGTTTTGACTCCACTTCGACGGGGACGAACTCCGCGTCTTCGGGCAGAATGCCGACCATCTTGAGATAGCGCAGCCGAACCGTCGGCTCCGGAAGGCTGTCACAAAGCGCGAAATTGCGAATCCCGGCGTGGCGCATCAGGGCGATTCCGAGAACCGTCGAAGGATTCACATAGTTGATGAGCCACGCGTTCGGGCAGATGCGTTCACAGTCCTGTGCGATGGCGAGAACGGTCGGTATCTCGCGCAGCGCGCGGAAGACGCCACCTGGGCCTATCGTGTCGCCGCTGCACATGCGTACTCCATACTTCTCTGCGATCGAGCAGTCTACGCCGCGGAAGTGTGCGTTGCGATCGCTGAAGGCCAGAACCACGAAGTCTGCACCGCGCAGGACCTCGGTCCGGTCGGTTGATGCCTCCACGCGTACCGAGACCCCGGCGTGCTCGACCGCGCGCTTCGCGAGTGTCGACATGGTCTTCAGCGTGCCTTCGTCCGTGTCGACAAGCGCCAGCGTTCCGGAGTTCAGCACGGGGCTTTGCACCATGTTCCAGATGACCGCCCGCCCGAAAAAGTAGCTTCCGGCGCCGATCACGACGATTTTCGGCCCTCGCGAGCCCGTGTGTTCCGTATTTGTGTTTTTCATCATCATATATAGATGATATACTCTTGAAGCCCGCCGAAAATAGAAATATGGCTCAAAGATATGCATAATCCTATCAAACCAGACCGGGAGAGCGCTCCTGAAGAGCCCTTCCTTGTTCGAACCCACGGCCTGATCGACCGCGTCACGCTTCACTCAACACCAGGAACGAAAGACGGGGATGTGATGATGACGGTGTTCCTTGCGGGGCGGGGGACCTATCGGAACGCGGACGGTTCAACAGAGGTAGAGGCGGGCATGATCGGCATCGTCCCGCCGCAGGACCCCGGCATTCTGCTCGCTGACCAGAACGACCCGTACCAGCACTACTACTGTCGCTTCCGCGGTACTTACGCGACGCACCTGGCTCACGAGATCATCGCGCGAGAAGGAACGCGTTTTTTCCGCTCGACGCACACACAGACCCTTGCCGCCTGTCTGCGGCGCATGGGTCCGACACGCAACGGACCTCTATCGTGCCGCATGGGTTCCCGGGAACTCCTGCTCGCCGAAGCACTGATTCTGCTGGGGCCGCGGGACGTGGAGCAACACCGTGCGCTCTCCGCCGCGGCGCTTTCGGCGTACCTTCAGGAGCACGTTGCATCACCAACCAGCCTGCCCGAAATTGCCGCCCACTTCGCGGTCTCGGTTCCAACCCTGTGCAGACACGCACCAGCCATGCTCGGGATGACCGTGCAGCAGTATCACGAGCAGGAGCGACTCGCGTGGGCCTGCCGACTGCTTCGCGAGACAACGCTGCGTGTCGGTGAGGTCGCCATACGCGTCGGCTACAGCGACCCCCTGTATTTTACTCGTGTATTTACACGCGCATTCAAGTGCTCGCCGCGGACGTGGCGCAAGCTTGAGGGGTGAAACGCTACGGTCGCGAAGCGTCTTCGACGGCGCTGCGAAACTCGCTTGACCCTGCCGAGTCGACGCCTGTTACGCAGCTACATTATAATTACTTTGAGCGAGGTGCGAAATGATAGTGTCGGTGGTCCCGATTGGAAACTCCAGAGGTATCAGGCTTCCGAAGGCGGTACTCGAGCAGCTCGAGATTTCCGACCAAATGGAAATGGATGTCGAGAACAAGCGAATCATTTTAAGACCAATCAACAAGAATCCGCGGTCAGGATGGGAAGAAGCGCTCCAGGACATGAACAGGAATCATGACGACAGTCTCCTGATTCCGGAAACCGGAACTGAAGAAAGCTTTATGACGTGTTCCTGATTGATCCCGATCCGACTCGAGTGGGGTTGCGGTTCAAGGGGAAAAAGGGTTGGATCGTGCTGGATCAAATCAGGACCGTTGATAAGGCGAGACTGGTGAAGAAGCTGGGTAGGATAACCGACGACGAGATTGAGACGGTGAAAGAAGTCCTTCGAGAGATGCTTGTTGACTGAAAGACGAGGAACGTAGATAGGCAGGAGTTATAAAAAACCGAGCATGCGCAAACTCATTGTCGCCGAGTTCATGAGTATAGACGGAGTCATTCAGGCCCCGGGCAGTCGCGAGGAAGATACCAGTGGCGGGTTTCTGTACGGTGGCTGGGTGACGGCTTCCTTCGACGAAGCCACGGGCCAGGCTATCGACGAGTTGCATTCGCAACCATTCGAGCTTCTACTGGGACGCAATACCTACGACATCTGGGCCCCGTACTGGCCGCATGTGCCGCCCGATTCAGAAAGTCGCACTATGGCCGACCTGTTCAACCGCGTGCCGAAGCACGTCGTCACGCATCGACCCGATACCCTTGACTGGAGCAACAGTCATGCGTTGGCTGGAGATCTCGTCGGCGCGGTACGCGCACTAAAAGACCAAAGTGGCGCCGACCTGTTGACGTGGGGGAGTGGGGAGACCGTGCGGCAGCTGCTCGCCGCCGGACTCGTGGACGAACTACGGCTTCAGATTCATCCTGTCGTACTCGGTTGCGGCAAGCGGCTTTTCGGAACCGACGCGGAAGCAGCCGCCTTTACCCTCGAAGACTCGGTTGTCACGTCCAGTGGTGTGCTGATTACCCGCTACGTGCGCAGTGGTGAGGTGCGAACATGAAGGCCAGAATTGATTCAGCGGTGCGACTGATTCACGTCACCTCGAACCGAATCGCTTATGCCGCTGAGGTTGAAATTCGGCTTCGGCAGACCTCGCTGTACCGATGCGAACCGAAGTCGAACACCAGCGCAGGGGCCTCGCCCGTCTCATCCGTATGGGTCAAATCTGCAGGTCTTCATAAAGCTGATTTTGGCCGCGGGCCTGACATTGCGCTTCGGATCTACAGCAGGTTCAAGGGTAGGACGACGTATCCCGGTCATCACGATCCAATCGCCGTATAGGACGGGAGGTTTTATGAGCACGATTCAATGGGAACTGCCGCCACGGCGCCGTGGAATGACCGGCATGCTGGACGCTTTCGTTGGCCCGGGCGCTACCAAAGCGGAGTTACTTTTGCAGTTCGGTGGTGCGACTGTGGCGGCTGTAGCTGCGAGTCTCTATGCCGCAGCGGTACAGCCGGAGTGGGGTATCGTTCACCGCCTGCTCACAGCGGTATTCGCAGTAGACCTGATTGGCGGGATAATCACAAACGCGACCTCGGCAGCCAAGCGATGGTATCACCGGCCACAACGCGGACATTGGGCCCATCTCTCCTTTGCAGCCGTGCATCTGTTACACGTTGTGTTGGTGGCCTGGCTGTTCATGGGAGGACGCTGGGACTTCCTGCTACAGGCGGCGGGCATCCTGGTGACATCCATCCTTCTAGTGCATTTCGTTCCGTTGTATCTGCAGCGTCCGGTTGCGTTTATCTGCTACTCGGCAACCCTGCTTTTTTTCCTGTATGGCCCTGAGCCGGTGACCGGACTGGAATGGTTCGTGCCGTTCTTCTTTTTGAAAGTTCTCATGTCCCACGCGGTACGAGAAGAGCCGTACCGACCGGAGAGAGGTGCCGCCGTGACTCATGAGTTGGATTAGCACGAACTTCGTGTCACACTGATTCCGTGAGCAAGAGAAATATTACCATCAGTCTGGACGCCCAGGTTGCGCGTTGGGCTCGAGTAAAGGCTGCAGAGAACGGTACGAGCGTGTCTCGCATGCTCGCAGATCAGCTTGAGCAGCAAATGGTGCAGGACACCGAGTATGAACGTGCACAAGCCCGGTTCCTGAGTAAACCGTTGCGGCGCCTGCGAACAGAGAACACTCCATATCCACAACGAGACAGCCTGCATG
>RECN01000073.1 GCA_007694005.1 Spirochaetaceae bacterium | reverse complement strand
AACGTATATTCCTCATATACACCACCTCCTACGTGGTTACCAACAACCGGACAGTCAATGATTCGACGTTAGCCAACGTCCGGAAGCAGAAAACGTCGAAAAAACTCGTGTTACCTCTATCCTTTTATCCCTCCTATCGTGAGTCCCTTAATGAAGTACTTCTGCAGAAAGGGATACAGGAAGATGATTGGACCTATCGTCACGATAGTTGTCGCGAATCGCAGCCCGCGTGTGGGCAGGGTAATGCCGAGATCGCTCGCATGTCGGCCCATATCACCAGCAAGGAACTGGACGCGCGACATGACGGATCGGAGCATGAGCTGTAGCGGCTGTAAACTCACGTCGTCTATGAGCATGATCCCCAGCCACCAGTCATTCCAGTATCGCATCGCGGTAAAAAGTCCGATTGTGGCGATCGCGGGAATGCTCAAGGGAAGAAATATTTGCAGAAAAATCCGCATCTCACCGGCACCATCCATCTTTGCCGATTCGGCAAAGTCGTTCGGAACGGACTGAAAATACGACCGAAGAATCAACAGGAACCATGCATTGGAGAGATACGGAACAATCATAGCCCATACATTGTTCCGCAACCCAAGAATGTTCACCATTACGATGAACCAGGCCACCATTCCCCCGCTGAACAGAAGCGTAAAGTATGCGTAAAACCCCAGTACGTAGCGATATTTACAAGACGGCCTGCTGATAGCGTAGGCCATCATCGCATTGATCAGCACACTGAGAACTGTTCCGACGACAGTAACGAAAATTGTGACCCGGTACGCACTGAGAATACGTTCAGGTCGAGCAAACAACAGACGATACGCATCAAGGCTCGGCTGACGAGGTATAACAGAGATCGAGTCTCGCAGCTGTGTTTCGGCGGTGAACGATCCAGCAATGGCAATAGCAAAGGGATACAGACAGACAAGACACCAGAGACAGAGCGTTCCGTAGATAAAGACTTTTGCTGTTGCGCCAAATTCATTCGTTCGCGTCATTCTATGCTCTCCTAAAAAAGGCTTCCCTCAGGGAACTTGCGCCTGGTATACGAGTTGACCAGAATGACAAGGAGAAACCCTATAACGGACTGTATCGTTGCTGGCGCTGCGGCCATGCCTACATTGCCAAGACTACGCAAGGTTCGAAACACATACGTGTCGATTACATCCGCAGTTGGGTATAGTCGTGAGTTTTCGCCCACAAGTGCGTAAAACTTTCCAAAGTCAGCGTTCATGATACGACCGACTTCAAGGAGAGCCAGAATCGTGACGGTCGGCATGAGTAGCGGAATGGTAATCGTCTTTATCTGCTTCCATCGACTGGCTCCATCCACTTCCGCTGCTTCGTAGAGTTCCGGACTGATACCAGCGAGAGCAGCGAGGTACAGGACAGTTCGATACCCTCCTTCGCGCCAGCTATCCGCCATCACGAGGATCCCGGGCCAGGCTTCCGGCGTACCGTACCAGTCGATACGGTCCAGCCCGAAACGTTGCAGAAGGCCGTTCACTACTCCAAAGTCGTACGCAAGAAGTGCCTGAAGCAACATTCCCCCGACAATCCAAGACATGAAATACGGAAGCAGAAACGAAGCCTGCGTAAACTTGACGAATGTTTTGCTCCGCACCTCGTTGAGCATGACTGCAAGTGTTACGGCGACAACATTTCCGATTACGATGAACGCAAGATTGTACAGAAAGGTGTTGCGAGTTATACGCCAGACAACGCCGGAGCGAAAGAAGAACTCGAAGTTTCTGAAAAGCGGATCGGCCCAAGGGCTCCGAACGATTCCCAACGAGAAACTGAAGTCCTTGAATGGAAGCACAAGACCGAACAGAGGAAGATAGTTGATGAGAAAAAACAACAGGATCGCCGGAACGCACATGAGATAGAGCGTCCGGTTTGTTACCAACTCCCGTAGTAGACCTTTACGGCGCTGACTTTGTTTGCCCATGAAGGGCAGCCTATGGTCGGAGCGCCGAGCGCGCAACGGTTATTTTCAATTTAGATGTTAGAAAATGTAAAAATCACAGTTTAAATATCCACGATCAGGTACGAGAATCTCAGAAATATTCGTCTATGATACCGAATGGGCGCTACGGAACTGTTGAGGGGTCATTCCTTTCGTTTTTTTGAAAAGATAGTAGAAGTGCTTTTCGCTTGCAACACCTACTTCCTCGGCAATCGTGCGTACCGGAAGGTCAGTCTGCCGCAGTAATTCGCAGGCATGGGATACTCGAATTTCGCGAATATAATCGTTTACCGTAGAGCCTGTATACTCCTTGTACAGATGTCCGAAATAGTTCGCGCTGTAACCGGCCCTGTCGGCAAGAATTTCCACCGAAAGATTCGGGTCTGCATATAGCTCGGAAACCGCAGCATGTATCTGCTCAACGAAAATCTGCCGCTCTCTCGAAACGCGTTCGTCGGCTGTTCGTGATCGCTGGACCTGGTGACGATTGTAAAGCTCGATCAAGCCCTCGGAAAACCGTTGAAAAGAGTCGAAATCCTTTGCAAGATCACTATGAAACGTGTATACCTGCCCCTGCCTCCGTACAATACCCAAGAGCACCTTGGTACACGAAGCGTAGAGAACCTGGCACGCCTTAACAGCGTAGTCTGGCCTGCAGGATTCAACATACTCCTTTAGAGCCTCTATAGACTCATTCAATGAAGCGCGGTCACCGAGTCGTATTGCCTGAACACACTGTTGATCCAGCTTGTCTGGATAACGAGGTGTTGAACTTGGCATGGACATGAGAGTATCCGATGTGATGACGGCACCGTAACCGAGTACGAACCGTGCCAGAAGACACTGCTGCGCCATTAGATAAGACTTTTGCAGCTGTGAAATCGAATCAACTGCCTGGCCTATCGCTACCGTAAGGCTGGAATTGATGTGTACAAACGAACCTTGCGTTACGGGAAGCCAGAACTGTGGATCGATACAGTCTCGAACAAGCGCACTCGTCCAGAACACCACGAGCACGGTACCTCCGAAATCATCAATGACATCAGCACCATCGCGTTCACCAAAGACCTTATGCAGTTCCGTACTCAGCCAGTTCTCGCGATACGACTGAAGTGCGGCACCTCCGCGATTGAACCCGTCAATTGCCACAACGCACACGCGTACGAAAGAACCTGTTTGTCCCGGAGGTAAAAGAGTTTCCTGAATGCTGCTCATAGGCTCGTGTTGCGTCATTAATCGATGTAAGGTCTTTTCACGGAGCAGTTGCTTATAGTCTCTATCCTGCTGCCGTAATAACCGCAGATCGTCCATTGCCTCGGTAGAGTACTGAAGTATCTGCTCGAGATCAGTACTGCCATTGGGATTAGCCGTATGCACAGTGTTCGTCCTGAACGTGCCCACGATTGACGTAATAGGTTTAAAGACGTGCCGCAGCACAAGAATGATCGTCGCGAGTCCCGCTAAAAACACGATCAGGATAACCCGCATAAATCCTGCGCGCTGCCGAGAAACGAACCTTCGTATGCTATCGGTGCGGTGGATTGTCGCGACGAAGAAATTGGTACCTTGTGACGTAAACGCGAAATGGATCGACACAGGGACTTCGGACCACGGCAGCTCCAACGTGCCGGCCCTTGTCGGATCCGAATTGCGAAATTCGCGGACGGCCATTATCACGGACTCAACGAGTGCGACGTCAGAGTCATGTATCAGAAAAGATCCATCAAGATCAGCCACAAGCGTGCCCAGCCGATCCAATACCGCCGAGTGGTCACCGGAAGGCCGGATGCCCGGCACCTCGACTTCGAAAAATACCGCGTTTCCGTCGTCGGAACCGTCGCGAAACGGTACCCGGAAAATATATCCTGCTGTCGGATTCCGGTCCAATGCAGCTTCACGATACGGAACCACACGCAATGCTTCATTGGTGTTTCGAATAAGATCGCGTTGACGTAAAGCGTCCGGACTTCTGTCGCTGTGTGAAGACGACACAAGTAGATCTAGCTCATGATGAAACACCGAGACGGATCGGAGCTCGGTTCGGAGATACGGAAGGCGGCTTACAGCTCTCCTTACTGCCAGTGCGTCGATGGGTGAAAACCCTCGGTCGGCGAAGAATCGCGTGACTTCAGTAGCCGTCGACAAATCGATAAAAGTGCTGACAACATCCGTATGTAGCCGTTCCAGCGTTTGACTCAGCTCGAGTACTGATTCGCTTTGCTCCGACATTACGACCTGAAGCAGAACGTCTGTGTATACTCTGTTAAAGTAGGCCGATAGCAGAAAAATCATGACAAAAAACAACGCCCACGTTGAAATGACAAGTCTGCTCAGAAAACTTCTGGTCCTGTGGTGTCGGGAACTCCTTTCTCGGTTGTAGCTGATAGGCATCACGGGTTTCGATCCCTCGTACTGTTTTCGAGCATCTGCACTCTCCTGTATTCTGCTGGCGAACAGCCCGTTAGTGAGCGAAAGGTACGCGTAAAGCTACGTATGCTTCCATACCCTACACGGGAGGATACCTCAGCGACCGAAAGGCCTCCGCTCATGAGCAGAGCTTTTGCTGCAGAAACACGAACATGGCTTAGATGATCGATATACTTCTGTCCAGCGCGTTCTTTATACAAGCGGCTAAGATACGGTGGACTTATCTGAAAATGCTCGGCAATAGAAGAAAGTGACAGATTCGGATTCGTGTAGTTCTCCTCTATAAACCGTGTCACCTTTGAGACCAGTGATGATACATGTCGATCATTTCGTACGTTTTCGATCTGTGACGCAACGAGTTCAACGGCATAGCCCGCTATCTTCCGTATTTCGTCAATCTCCGATGCCTGTCCGACGTCCCGCCACAGCTTTAGAGTTTCGTTTCGCGCGTCGGTCTGGACATACGCACCCATTGATTCTGCGACGTGAATACAATCCATGAGGAGGTGACTGGTAAGGTGCTGCAGGCTGTCGAATGCGACGTTGCGACCTGTTGCCTCATCAAAAAATGCTGCTACTGCATGCCTGAGCCTGGTACGCGCACCGTCGCGGACACATTCTGTTATGGATTGAATAATCGCGGTAAGACTGGATATGGAGTCGGACGAGTCCACCGCGAGCATGGCGATATCAGACGACGTATAGACGGTACGACTGCGGTTTCGCACTGCAATCTCGCACGCCTGTTTTGCAACTCGACAGCAGTCGGGGATCTCGTCCGGCCCATACACCGCCGTACTCACACCGGCGAAAATGGCGCTCCAGTCAAGACCGGCTTTGAGGGAGTTCAGCACCCCCTCTCCAATGAGCACACATGACTCTCCTGGATTCACCGAGCGATCGGACCATCCGAGAATAAGCGTAATTGTTCCGTCCGATCCGACCCATGGTATACAGCGAAAGCCGTTGACAAGGTGTTCGGCAGCAATCTGATTCACGAGCATGTCGAACTGATTCGGCAGCTGTAGCGTTCGACTTCCATCTGATTCGAGAATCTTGAGCTGAATGACCGCCATACATGCTGATGGTAGAATCATTCCAGCGTTTCGAAGATGGATCAATACACGATTCGGATCGTCGGATCCGTTCATGATTGCACGAATACAGTGCATTTTTAGAATCCGCTGTACTTCAGCGTCTTCCGTAAACCCCGTTTTCGAGCTGTACAGCAATGATGTCAGCTCAGCTTCAAGCGCTCGTAGCTGGACCGAGAAAGAAGACACGCTACCTGCACCTGTGTGTACAGGTAGCATGGTGCTCACGTGTTTAATAAAATCGAACGCCGGGTCTACGGTAAACTTCGAAACTGCGCCGAAAGAAAATTCCGTAATAAAAGCGCCAGCTACACCGAGCAACAGAAACCCGAGATTCAGGGACTGGACTGCAGTATCCCCGGACTGTATCGCCACTCCACCGATAACTATCCAGTCAAGCTCCGGAATGCGGTACCATGCAACACCGACCCGTCGGGTTCCAATACGCAGTTCGCGACTCCCCTGCAGACGCGCTGCACTCTCTGTAACGATCATGCGGTACAGTTGCAGAATAGAGATCGAGAGATCCGTGTCGGTCTCGAAAAGAATCAGCTCTTCCCGAGCGGCTTCCGATTCATCGTACAGTCCAAGTAAACCAATGACGGTGCCAGGATTGGAAAACTGTGCACTCGAGATTCGCGACAACGTTTCGAGGTTAATCTCGGCGAATATTCCACCGACCGAACTTTCGATTGGCGCCTGCAGTGGAAACGTTCGGGTAATACCAAAGAACGGCTCAGGATCGTCATACTGAAAATGGGGGACAAAGGGTTGCAGCCGTGCCTGCAGGTCGGGCATTTCGACTGCGGGGAACATTTCGGTTTCAATCGTTCTGAATCCAACGCGATCAGTCAAAATGAAACCGGCATCTCGTGCATACAATCCAACCGTCGTTATCCATGGCTCGGAAAGCCGGATGCGCCGCAGGTCGTCCTGAACGCGTCGAGCTGCATTCAGACTATCAAAACGCGTATCAAATCTCTGTCGGATAAGATCCTGTACATCACGTTTACCAAGCAGTTCCACAAGACGGCTATCAAGAATCTGAGTCCGCAATCGAAGCTGTGAGCCGATTTCGAAAACGAAGGACGCACGAGATTCCAGAATCTGTGAGGTCAGAGTCTGAGTATGAAGCCTGTTCGCTACGAACAGCGTAGCGAGGAGTACGGAAACACCAATGAGAATCAGAAGTATTCGAGTCCGATCTCCACGATCAGCTATCACCTCGAAAGAATACGCCGCAGTCAGAGAAATGTCAAAACGTGCGGCAAAAAATGAAAAGTGGCCGAAATCATAATTAGTGAACATCGGAAAGGATAGGATTGTCCGGAATAATAAATTCTGTCTCTTTCGCGATACCGAATTCTGCCCGGACAATAAGCTCCACGTTACAGACGACGAAACGAGGAGGCGACAACAGATGTCCACACGCTCCGGAGAACTGAACACCGTGATAATCGATGGTGCTCCGGTTCTGAGACCACGAAAGTTACCTTTAAAGACACGGCTGTACAGAGATCGATATCTTTTGATGCTCTTGTTACCCGTTCTGGTATTCTACGTAATCTTTCGCTACGTTCCCATGTACGGTCTCGTAATCGCGTTCAAGGACTTTCGTCTTGTAGACGGAATTCTTGGAAGCCAATGGGCCGGGCTCACCCACATAGAACGTATGTTTCGCAGCGAGCACTTTTTTCGGATCGTACGAAACACGGTTCTACTGAATGTCTACCAGCTTCTATTTCAGTTTCCGGCACCGATTGTCCTTGCAATCCTCATTAACGAGATGCGGTCCAAGACGCTCAAACGTGGCGTGCAAAGTCTCCTCTATGTCCCTCATTTCATTTCATGGGTTGTAATGGGTGGAATCATTATCACCATCCTTTCGCCCTCTACCGGTATAGTAAACCGAATTCTCACACAAAACTTTGGCATACGGCCGATCTTCTTTCTCGCTGATCGTACGTGGTGGGTAATCGTGTTTATTTTCTCGGGTATCTGGAAGTCCGCAGGATGGGGAACCATCCTCTACCTTGCCGCGATAACCAATATCGATCCTCAGCTGTACGAGGCGGCTATTATCGATGGCGCCGGAAAGTTCCGACAGATCTGGCACATCACGCTTCCAGGCCTCTCCACGACCATCGGAATTCTGCTGATTCTGAATGTCGGCGGGTTTATGGAAGTCAACTTCGAGCAGATCTTTATTCTTCAGAATCAGGCCGTCATGCGGGTCGCAGACGTAATCCCTACGTTCGTGTATCGAGCAGGGCTGCTCGGAGCTCAGTTCAGCTATACGACGGCGGTCGGTTTCTTTCAGTCAATTGTTGGTCTGATCCTTATCTGGTCAACAAACCGAATCATCAAGGCCCTCGGTGGCAGCGGACTTTTCTGAGGGGTTGTGAACATGATGGTAAACACGGCCACGCGTGGCGAAAAAATCTTCTATTCCATAAACAACGTGTCTCTCGTGCTTCTGGCGTTTCTATGTGTGTACCCGTTTCTCCATATCATCGCTACGTCATTCAGCAGCACCCGAGCAATTGTTTCGGGTGAAGTCGGGATGCTCCCGGTCGACTTCAACACTACCGCGTACCGCAACCTGATCGAAGACGGCCAGATATTCAGAGCCTTTCGGAACACGGTAGTTGTTACCGCAGCCGGAGTATCTCTGAACATGGTCGCCACAATTATGGCGGCCTATCCTCTTTCGAAACAACGGCTCACTGGCCGGAATTTCTACATCTGGTTTGTACTATTTACTATGCTTTTCAATGGTGGTCTGATTCCGACCTACCTTGTCGTACGCGCACTCGGCCTTATTGATTCATACTGGTCAGTCTGGTTTCTCGGCCTGGTCAGTACGTTCAATCTGTTCGTCATGAAAACGTTCTTTCAGGGAATCCCTCAAAGCCTGGAAGACTCTGCTTCGATAGACGGTGCGAACGACATAGTGATTCTTATTCGTATCTTCCTTCCACTGTCGGTTCCGGTCATCGCAACCCTGGTTCTTTTCTACGCGGTGGGTCACTGGAACTCGTACATGAACGTACTCATATTCATCCCGTCACCGGAAAGACAAACACTCATGGTCGTACTGCAACGAATGATTCTTTCCGTGCAGGCGCAGCTCATGGAAAGCCAGGCTGGGGCGGGCGCAGAAGGGATGCTAGAACTCCAGGAACGGCTTGCAGCTGAGGCTATACGCGCTGCAGCAATTGTCATTGCTACAACGCCGATCATGCTGATCTATCCGTTTCTGCAGAAATACTTCGTAAAAGGAGCCTTAATCGGCTCAGTAAAAGGTTAGGCGTGACATATCGAGCGGCGACAAGAAACCCGGGTCTTAAGCGCTCGCGTATGTCGAGTTTCAAAACTACAGGAGGTTTTATTATGAGACGTATTATTGCGCTAACTGCAATAACTATGCTGATAGTGAGTACCGTGTCGGTATTCGCCGCAGGACGGGGCGAAGCTGCACGTGACGATGCCGTATCCGTCATGGTCTTCGAACGCGGCCAGGTTCCGAGCCACAGGGGAACGCTTCAGGAGAACCAGTGGGTCGACTGGATGCGTGAGCAATCGGGAGTCAATCTGAGTTTTGTTCCAGTTCCACGCTGGGAGGTGCTTCAGACTCTGAATCCAATGTTTGCAGCCGGTACCGCGCCTGACGTCATCTCGGATTTCAGTCGAGACAATATTGCGTCATTCCATGCACAGGGCGTACTTGCGCCTCTTGATGACTGGATTGAGCAATACAGTACGAGTCTACGTCAGTATCTCGCGGACAACCCCACGCTCGATCCGTTTCTTCGCTTCGGAGAAGACGGACAGAAGTTTGCTGTTGCAACCATGAGGCCCCTGGATACTCTCGCGAATCACCTCTTGTGGGTCAGACAGGACTGGCTTGACGAGCTTGGTCTTGATGTACCGCGTACCGAAGAGGAGTTTTTCGCTGTTGCAGATGCATTCGTTACACAGGATCCAAACAGGACCGGCACTAACGATACCTTTGCATTCGTGGACGGACATCCGCTCGAAGGTATGATACATGCGATGTACATGGCAGGATCCAACAGTATCTGGTTTGTCGACGACAGAGAAATCTATCACTCGAGGACGTCGGAACGTCTGGTCGACTATTTCAGATTCTATCAGCTGGCAAATGAGCGTGGCTGGATAGACCCCGAGCTCATTACGGACCGACAGTTCGACCGGCAAAACCAGCTCTGGGTAACCGGCCGTGCCGGCATGTATTTCGGTCAGTGGGGGCCACCTCGGTTCAGCGAGCTGCGAGCAAACGATCCGAACGCTCGCCTGACCCCGATCGGGGCCATTTCGACAAGGCACGGCACGAATGGGTGGTTCCAGGAGCCCCCTCCGGAGAGGTTTGTAGCATTCCGGCATGATATACCGAATCCCCAGGCAGCGATTCAGTATCTTGACTGGCTTGTCGATGAAGGCTGGTTTAATCTCGTATACGGCTTCGAAGGCGAGCAACACGGCATTGATGAAGCTACGGGGATTCCTGTATGGCGAATATCGTCCGATGAACGTCGAGATCTTATGTTTACGGGTGATTACGTGATTCTACGGCCGGCAAGGTTTCACCCCGAGCAGTTCATTCTTGGCGCACCAGATGATCCGTTTGAACAGGAGCTGGCACAGCTCCGAACCGACGCGCTGGTCGAGCAAATCAGTTTCCGTTTCAGGCGCGACACACCAATGAACCCCACCATGCCGGAACTGCTGACATTCTACGACGAGTTCAATCCGGTTTTCGACGACATTCAGTTTGAAGTAAGCATGGGACGTCTTACGCCAGAGGCTGCGTACCGGCAGGTCCAGTCGGAATGGAATCGTCTCGGTGGTCCTCGAGTTCAGGCGATGGTCCAGGACTGGTTCGACCAGAATCAGTCAGTCTGGGCAAGCGTGGACTGGCAGATCGATCTCCTGAGCCTGCTCGAACAGTAAGCTATCCTCGAAACCGGGGAACTCAGCAAGTTCCGGGTGTTTCGATCGGGAGACCCATACGGGTCTCCCCTTTTTTTTCGCAACGGAGACAGAGCATGAAAAAACGGGACTACCTGCAACAACGGTTGCATGACTACAATCCGCAAAACTGCCTTTTACGACTTCCATTCAGGTCTTCAGGCTATCACTCAAGAGTTGCGTCGGGTGAAGCCGTGCACCATATTCGCGAGTCACTTTCGTTTGCGGTTCAACTTCTCACGATCCGAACGGCGTCATATACGAACATTGCGTGCGACATCATTTCGCGCATTCTCGAACTGCAGGACACGCAGCCTACCTCGGCAACATACGGAATATGGTCTTACCTTCTTGAAGAGCCACTCTCCGACATGGCCCCACCCGACTGGAACTGGGCCGATTTCTGCGGATCACTCCTGTCGGTTGCACTGACGGACTACACGGACACTCTTCCCTTCGATCTGCAGGACCGCATGAAGGCGTCGCTACTACACGCCGCACGGAGTATCTTCCGAAGAAACGTCCAGCCGTCATACACGAATATCGCGATCATGGGTGCTGGTGTCGCGGCTGCGGCCGGGACTCTCTGCGGAGAGCAATTTCTGCTTGACTACGGGCGGGAACGTTTATCGAACATGGTTACGCATGTTCAGGAAATCGGCGATTTTGCCGAGTACAACAGCCCCACCTATACCATGGTGGCGCTCGAAGAAACCGAACGAATACTACATACCGTTCACGATGATTCATGCAGGGAATCGGCTGAATGGCTTCGCAGACACGCATGGGCTGTAATTGCATCACATTATCACCCGGAGCTGCACGTGTGGGCAGGGCCGCATAGCAGGACGTATGCGGATATCATATCGCGCGAGACCACCCACGCTATCTGGAAACGGGTTAACGAGTCTGATTCTCCGGTTTCAGAGCCGCAACAGGACACGAGTATTGTGCCGATTATCTCTTGTCCAGACGAATACAGGAACCGCTTCTACGAATTACCTCGAGTGCCGCACATCGAAGATCAGATTATTTCAGATAGTCGTCAGGAGCAGGAACAAACGCTATACACGTATTTCGACAGGAAATCGTGCGTCGGATCTGTCTCTGAGGACACCATGTGGGTCCAGCGCCACGGTCTTATCGGGTACTGGCCGGACAATGCTGGCGGGATTGCGTGTTTTCGGACCCGCATGCTCAAGGATGGAACTGATTTTGCGTCCGCGATTCAGTTTCACGCGCAGGATCACGACTACGTCCTGACTGCTGCCAGCTTTGCGGAAGGATACGGGGACTATCACGTGCATCTTGACAAACCCGCGAATGGGGAGTTTCCGATGTCGAGTCTCGTATTTCGCTTCGAGATACGCGGAGCCAGCGCAACTGTTACGCATGATCCCAATGGGGTCTTCAAACTGAGCTGCGGGGCAAGACAAGCCTTTGTGTATGTAGCTGATTCGATGTTCGACGGCTCTCTGGTGCCAGTACGCACGGGTGGCGAGAACGGGTACGCCTTTATCGACCTTGTCTGCTATGAAGGTGATACTGCTTTGCTCGACATTCGTGCGCTTAGGGATACGCTCCTGTGTGCCGGGGTGCGTGTCGCAGACAGAAGCTCCAATACGGGCATTGTTCCTGGACCTCAGGTCGCTCGGGACAGCGATCTCGCAAACGTAACGTGGGTTCCGAAAACAGACCTCAGACTGAAACTAACCGTCCCTCGCGAATTGAAACGCAGAGAGAAATAATGACCTTCAGTAAAAGAAAAGAACACCTGCTCACTCGTATGGCGAACGCTTCGCGGCCACCCTTCGACGAAGGCCGCAGGCTCATGCACCATGCCCTCGCCAGACTCACGACAGGCATACGACTTCAGGAAGCGCTTGAGGATATCAAAGCCATTACGACGAACCCGAAAGACAACATGTTCTTTCTTCATGTTTGCATAGATGCGTATTTTCGGTTCGTAGACCTGCACTTTTCGGACGAACTTCGCGAACTCGTAACGAACCGTATGACCTCGGAATCGTATCCGCTCGAAGACGGAACCGAAAACCACAAGCTCATGTACGCGGTTGCAGGATACCTGACCGCACAGGCATGGCCGGACGCACCCGCCGCCGGTACCCTCCGATCAACCTGTCGAGATTATGTAGAGCGATTTCTTGCACGCATCACACGGTTCGGTCAGGGAGAGTTCGATTCCTCGACGTACGCAGTCCTATATCTCAACACGCTTGTAACGCTCCATGATTTTTCGAACGACACGTCGATGGTGCATACAGCGAAACAGGCGCTTGACTGGTTCCTGTGCAATGCGGCATTCGAGTACGTAAACGGGCAGTTCGTCGGTGCACACTCCCGGGACTACCTCGCCACATCGGGACGAGAACGTCAGGGTGGCTCGTGTATCGTGTACTGGCTGTATTTCGGAGGACCGATTCCGCGCTTCGATTTGGAGGAACCTCATTATTCCGTAATCTGTGCACTATCGTCCTACGCGCCTCCCGAGTTTCTTCAGAACGCCCTCGCGGTACGTACGTTTCCATACGTACACCGCGAAAGTCACGATCTTACCTGTATCGATGGTGAGGTACACGACGAGCATAAGAGCCGCGAGACGCACCTAATTTCGCACAAACCGGTTCCGCATCGCGGTTTCGGGTATATTTCGAAGGCGGGTATTCGCAAGTATACGTACGTAGATCACGGCTTCGCACTCGGGTGTCTCTACGACGGTAAAGAAGGCGATATCGTCTGGTCCGGCCAGATGCGCAGGTGGTCCCTGGACCTTCTATACGGCGACGGTGCAACGCTTTTTTTCACGCATCCGTTCCCGGATTCACCGGGTGATCCACTCACGTGTCGGCGCCGGTGGCATGGGTCGTCCCCGCACGAGCAGGTGCTGCAGTACGGGTCAACGCTCGTCGCCGTATACTCCATTCCACGCAACTATCGCTACCCGGTTGGTCCTCGCGGACCGATCGCGTCAGACACTCATGTCCTGATAGACGGTCATATTCCTGTTGACCGTCTCGATGATCTTCTTGAGCACCCGTCGGGCTGGGTGTTCTGTCGCATAGGTACCGTACTTGTCGCCATTCGGACTGTCCGGCCCTACGAGTGGCAGACACTGGACTCTGAACACGCTCGCATGCCGCGGATCGTTTCACATGGCACGACAAACGGCGTCATTATCGAGGTCTCGACCGCATTGGAGATGGAAATGGAGAATAATGAGTCAGCGCTTCAGCACTTCGTCGACCAGATAACCACACAAAGCTCGCTTCGGACTTCGGACATGGATACCAGATACCCCTCAATGCAGTACACGTCGCCCAGGGGCATAGCACTCGAGATCGCGTATGACGGCGAACGCAGGGTGAACGATGTCCCGGTAAACTACAACGAATGGCCGCTTCTCGAAAATCCGTGGATGTACTCAGGTCTCGGTTCAGCAAGCCTCTTCCTGAAAAGCACAGAAGAGACTGTTCATTTTGATGAGGTCCAGTAGTTTAATCGCTATTCACCTCGTTCGATGAGAGACGAAAGAAACTCCGCTCGTTCCTGAACTCGCGCGTGTTCAGCTCGAAGCGCGTGCGTCAGCTTCTCAGCGACTTTCAGGAAGGTTCCTTGGGGATCACTATCTGCTTCCAGAAAGAACTCTTGACTATAGTATCGTTGTCACGTCCAAAGTTCACGCCAGCGATCACCGCCTGCTCCACATCTGAATCGCATAAGTGAAGAATACCGACGACCGCGGGAACAATCTCGGTTGAACTGCCCGAAGCCATTGTCTTGGTAGTCCAGCCGCCGTGCTCCCAGGTCCAGTCAATAAGCGGCGATCGGTAGAACCGTTCGGTAAACTCGTCCGTATCGCCGCTAAGCGCAGCGATCTCCAGCGCCATATCGACGGACCGACGTCCGATCTCGGAACTCACCGATCGCATATCTTCAATGATGTGAGTCGTGGTTGTGCCAGTGCGGAATGCCGCTGCCACACCTGCGGCAATAGTCGCCGCCAGATCCCGATCGGTGAAATCGCCATTGCTGCGCATCCTGTTGGACTCGTGCCGCGTCCGGAATCCCACGGGTTCATGCCGATACGCAACTTGGTATGGACAATAAGCTCGTTCAGCCAGAGCCGCTTGGTATTCATGTGGCGAACCCAGACGCTACCAAGTTCTTCAGGCGTAATTCTACCATTCCGTTCGATTATTGCTTTGCATATATAGTGACGATACGTGCAGTCATCCGTGATTCGACCAGGCGGTGCCGGTTCGGTGCCTGCTACGCCGTAATCGGGTCCCGTGTTCCAGCGACTATTTGGAAGCAGCTCGGTAACGCGCCCAAACCTGTCTCGAATCTCCTCATAATTATACATTTCTACGGGGGCACCCATAGCGTCGCCAATAGCTCCCGCAATCAGGCACCCATATACCTTGTCGAGCAGTAACGGTCGGTTCATTTCTGTATTTCTCCTTTTTTCGTGTAGTAGTTAGTCTGTTCTACCAGGTGTAAATATCACAGCGCATGGGCCCGCATGTTGCGGCACAAAGCTGTTTTTCTCGTCAAGGATCACTGCTCCAATCTTCGTGCCTGCGCGCACATCAAACAAAATACCGGTCTTTGGAACCCAGTCGGCGACTATCGTGCACGGACCAGGTTCCGAAAAGTAGATAAGGAGGAACTGATTTGGAACAGAAAGCCCTCTCTGACCAATCATGGATGTCCAATCCGGTTCCATATCCGCGAATGGGAACCCGTCGAACACTCTGCGCATCGCACCTACAAACCTTGATCCTGTAAAGTCGAGTGCCTCACGCCACCCCGCACCATGCGCATGAGCCCAGTCCTGAAAATCCGGTTCGTCTGCGTGCAGACGCCACTGCCAGAGACTGCCCGCACCGTACACAGCGCCCATCGTGCCTCCAGCGCATACATTTGCCCACGCTTCTTCGCCCTGCCACCAGCCGCTCGCGCGACCGGGTTGCCCGATATTCTCGTAGGTTGGCTCGCCGTTCGCGACGGCCTTCACCGGCGTGTTACGCCACATGTCGGCGACGCGCTCCGGAAGGTGTAGTCCGGTATGCCCGGTCTGACACCACTGAAAATCAAGCCATTCAGCGTCCTGCCACGCGTCCGCTCTTGTGTGTGGCTGATAGTGTACCCCGGTCGGGTGGCCGTAGGCGTCCCATGCTTGAATCTCTTCGCCGCCTGCACGAATGGACTCGAGACGGCACTCGCCATCTGCACCGACAAGCCACACGGCAGGGCGTGCGCCGTACCGTGCGACAAGATACCGACAGTATTTCGCGTACTCGTCTGCAGGCACGACGGGTCCAGCGGATTTCAGTCCCTTCCAGCCGTACCCGTGAAACACGGGTTGGTACACGGGAACCAGATCGTGTTCAATCAGAATTGATGTCAGTTCGTCAAAGCGCTTGAAGTAGTCGACGTTCAGTCCCCGGAGGTGCCCGTTCGGAAGATCTTCGAAGCCAACATCGAATCCGGAGTCTGCCGATCGATCGCGTGGTCCCCGTGCGTTCATATCGGGCTGCACGGTCATGAGCAGGACAGCATTATATCCCTTGTGCATTCGGTCTGCAGCGTACTCCCGGCAATGTTCCGGAGTCGCACGCCACGGAAGAGCCCACGCGGTATCGCCAGCAAGCATACAGGGCGTGCGGTCAGCGTGGACGAGGTTCCGCTTGCCTTTCGACATGGTCCAGAACCCATGAGCGTAGAACGGACTTCCGTTCCCGTCGTGGCTCGAGGAACTGCTCTCCAGGAGACCGACAGAACCGTTTAATCCTGCATCGTCCACCGTAGCTGCGCTTTTCCACTGCCACGATCCGTCTCTCAACGGCGAGGCAAAACGAACCTTCCACGAGCGACCACCATCCCAGAACGCAGGTCGCCTGATTTCTGTGCCTGCACTATGCAGAAAATCTACCCATACTTCGACATTAGTGTACGGGTTTGGCCAATCAGTCCTGGCAGACAGCTCGATCTCGATTTCACGCCATTGAGATGCGTGAACCGGAGCCCTCACGACCGAATCCCTATGTAGAGAATGTCAGCATTCGTATGAGGCATCTCGAACTGAGCATGTCCGTTATCGTGGCGAACTACAGGGTTGAACCAGCGACCATTCTGATCAAGGGCTACTGCGCGCCACGATATAACATCATCACACCCGGGAATGCGAAAACGGCATGCATTCGACGTGTAAACGACAACAGTGTTCTCGTTCTGTGCACACGCGATCTCAAAAGGCGGCCCCTGAATATCGAGAACCGGTTCCGCAGAAAAAAGCGTATACTCCTCTACGATTCTTCGTACGAATGAATAGTCCCAGCTGCCAGGGAACAGAAGTGCATCGTTCCATACGAACGGCGGTCCGAAGGCGTTTGAACCCCAGTCGCTAAACCGAGCGTCTGCCCGATGCCAGTTCCACACTCCATGCGCGCCGTACGTGAGTCCGGCGGAGGCACCTGAGAGTATGCTGAGCCACGCCGCTCGGCGGACGCTTCTCGCGTCGTGACGCACCGTCCCCCCGCCAATTCCTTCATAGCACGGCTCACCGTTCACGATAGGAGTTCTGCGTGTGTCTGTAGTCAGGTAGGCTGGCAGACAGGTCGGATTTTTTCGCCAGGTCTCTCCATGACCCGACTGATACATGAAAAAGTCGAGCCTTGGATCGTCAAGCACATGACGCGGCATGTCATATTGCTGCGTTGGCGGGCCCCATATGTGCAGTGTCGCAAGTGATTCCGGGTCGACACGCTTCAATGTGTCGAGTGCACAGCTATAGTGCCCCCACGAGTCATCTCGACGCAGATCCATGTCTCCGGTATCACCAGATACAAGGTACACGGGATTGTACGCTCTGAATCGCTCGCTGGCATAGGCAACGTAGTCGGCTATCGCACTGTACGGCATGATATGGTCGTCTTTCATGTTCGAAAGCCATGTGCCGGGGACGAAGTCGCTCCAGAGAAGTACAAGTGCCGGGACAAATCCATACTCGACAGCTTTCGCTACCTTTGCCTCAGCTGCCTCGAAGTAGTCTCGATTGATCTGTGTAAACTCAAGACCTCCATCGGCTCGTGTGCCGAATGCAGTTCCTCCGTTTCCGGGACCACTTGCGTCGTGTTGCGGGAGAATATTGATCTGCAAGGCAGTAAACCCCTGACGCGAACGAACATTAAGATAATGTTCCCACTCGTTCATTTCCGGATGAGTGAACGCGCTCCAGCAGGTGTCCGCCAGATAGAAAAACGGGGGCCCACCGTGCCCACGGACAAAGTGAGTGCCAGCCGGGTGAACGTGTATACGTGACATACTATGATCTCTTCCTTCAGGAGTACTTGGTTCGGATACGAGCGAGTTCACGAAAATTGTCTTTCAGGCTTTCGTAGAGTTTCTTGTACAGCTCGAAATACTCGGTATATCTTTCGTGAGTGTTTGCATCGGGCTCCATGGGATCAACGTACTCAGCCCATTCGCGTGTCACATGAAAACTGGTGTACACCCCCGTTGCGACACCAGCGAGAATCGCATCTCCAAACGGCGCCCCGCTCCGTCGTTTGATCATGACAGTTGGTACACCAAGCACGTCTGTAATGATCTGCCGCCATACACGACTCACTGCGCCCCCCTCATTCAGTACAATGGGGAGACGGACTTTCAGTCCGGCCTGCTGAATGAGCGAGTAATTATGGTTAAGCGCATAGGCAACCCCTTCCATCATCGCGCGGGTAAGGTGTGCCTTCCCGTGAGTCAACGAGAGTCCGAAAACCGTGCCGCGGGCGTTGGCATCCCACAGGGGAGTGCGCTCACCCATGAGGTAGGGCAATGCGATCAATCCTTCTGAACCTGGCGGGATTTTCGACGCAGGTAACGTAAGCAGATCATAGACAGAAACCGATGTAATATCCGAGGCGAGTTTTTCGGCTTGAGAAAACTGGTCGCGAAGGTACCGTAATGTCTGACCGCCAGTCAGAGTCGTCGGAACGGATACGAAGTTCCGCTCGGAATCCACCGTGTATGGAAAGTTCAGAAGCTTTCGCCCGATTTCGCTGAACGTAAACGACTGATCGTCGTACACGACCCCGAAATTACCGACGGTTCCGAGATTACACTGTATATCGCCGACCTGAGTCGCGCCTGCGCCTATCCAGCTCGCATTGCAGTCAACCTGTCCGGCAGCAACAGGAGTTCCTGTAGCAAGGCCTGTTTCCGAAGCTGCGTTCGGTGTGACCTCGCCAACAATATCTTCACAATTGAATAACTCAGGCATAAGATCGAACGAGATACCGATTGCCGAAAGCGTTGGCTCATGGAACCGGCGGTTCCGGATATCGTATGCGACACCGAAAAACGCCGCTCCAGAGTAATGTAACGACGCGATACCGGTGAGTCGGTAGGTTATAAAACCGTCGATGGTGAGTGCTTTTCGGACACGAGCGAAGTCATTCGGCCGCTTATCCCGCTCCCACAACAGATTCACGATCGCGGGGTGATCCTCCAGTCGTGAACCGGTCAGCTCGAACAGTACATCTTCTCCAATTTCGTTGCGAAGATGCTCAACCTGCTCGCTAGCCCGGCGATCCAGAAGGTTGTAGCCACGATTTACCGGGTTTCCGTGTTCGTCGATCATGACGAGAGATGGTAGTGCTGAGGAAACCGCGACACCCGCAACATCGGTTCCAGTGCGACCGGACTTTTCCAGGCAAACCCGAATCATACGGCAGGCAGCGTCCCAGTAATTTTTCGCGTCGTGCTCCGACCACCCATCCCGCTCGTGAATAATCTCGTACTCTTCGTAGGCATGTGCAAGCTCGTGCCCTTCAAAGTCGATCAGTACGGCTTTGGTACCTCCGGTTCCATAGTCTATGCCGAGTAAACAGTTCGCCATAACGCTCTCCTTATCACCGAACTACGATTTTCCGACAAGCAGATGTGCAGCCGTTTGGATAGAATCGTGATCTCCATAGTACCACCACGTAAACGAATCGTTGACGCTGACCCTGGTACCCATCCTGCCACCAAGACTGCAGCCACTCCATTCCACCTCTCCAAATCCACCGAAGCTTCCTCCATCGTCGACAACGTGTATGGAGTACCCGCGGTCCTGCGGAACGGCTGGCGGTTCCTCCAGGTATTCGTAGGACGGGTTGTTCATGAAAGAGCGAACTACAAGCGATGACATTTCGTCGTTGACCTTCCGTAGATACCCGAACCGTCCGACGGAATGCAGCGACTTTATCCCTGCCTTGTACCGTCGTTGTCCGGATACTCCAAAACTCAGAACCTGATTCTGCAAGTCACTTTCAGGTTGAGCACTTTCCTCGAAGTAGTCCGAGAAGGTCGCGTCGCCAATTACCGGTATCAATGCCTGACCTCCGGGCCAGACCTGCAAAAGCACCCAGGGCTCGCACTCGACTTCACCCGGTTCCGACAATTCGAAGCGGATGTTGTTCCGGTATCCGGCAAATGTAACTGAACCGCGCAACCCTGGTTCGTCGAGCGTACGCAGGGGATCGGCACATTGCTCAAAATCCATTCGTATCGTGAGATCGCGAACTTCGTTTCCGGTTTGATGGTCCGTAATGGTAGCTATTTCCCGCTCAACACTAAGCACAGGTTTTTGCTCGTTTCCGTTCGACACGATCCGAACATCGCCGAGTCCGGGATCTATTGTTTCCGGCAACGCCAGCGTTTCCCAGAATCTGGCCCGGTCTTTCACATGGAATCGGATTTCGGGGGACACCCAGACCCGATCGCCGCCGACGTTCCAGTTTCGGTCCTGTACGAACGCCCGGAGCGTATCGGAGGTACGAAATGCGTTGGCGTTCAGCCACGGGAGCGAATCACCGCCGTCGACAAACGGCCCGAGTACATGCCCTCCGTATTCCATAGCGAGCAGCTGGGCGTTATCGCCCACGGACAGAGTCCGATATCCTGTGCCCGCGGCATCGAGGCAGGATCGAATGTTATCGAAGCCGAGTTCACCCGACATGCAGTTTGTCCTGTAAACGACGCAGGTCCATAAGGACAGAGTCTACAGTTACAGAAACGTCAGCATACGTAATCGGAGTGTCTTTCGGAATGTCTCGAGTTGCAACGCACCCCGACGCGATCCCGAGTGGCAGTAGACCATCCTGACGCGCTACTTCAATGCACTCGATACTACCACGGTAGCAATACTCGCCGATCCCATCGAGTCGATCGCCGTTCCGGATGTCTTTCTTTGCAACGGCAAAACACTCGCTTACTGGCGAGTGGAGCGGGTGACCGGAAGATTCTCCGTACAACGCGGCTAGCGCAACGGTTATGGGCACTTCAACACTGCACAAATGGTATGGACGATACAGCGTATAGTATGGACCCGGACCCATGTCGCGGTCGTTCATACCGTACATGATTTTCTCGTTGTCGGTACGCATTACAATGAACACACCGGGATGAACGCCAATCGCGTAATCGACCACGCCGCGGGTATTCAGCACCCCACCGTCTTTTTGAGGAATGAACACCTGTTTTAGAGTCTCAACGGTACTCTTGGGACCATGCATTCCACGGACGTCGGGTCGCAGACCCGTAGCGTTGGACACCGCAGTCATTTCAATCGCTGTCTTTGATCCATCCACGAACTCGCTGAGCATCCGTGGGTTCATCTTTCGCTGCTCGGCTCTTACGCGCTCGGTATCCGGATTGGCATAAATATTCAGCGGATTATTCTTTCCTTTCCCGGCCGCGACCACCTCAAATCCAAGTGCATCCGCGAAGCGATACAGCTCGATTATAGCTGCTGGTTCGTCGCCAGCAGCGAGGGAGTACACTACACCCGCGTTCTCAGCCAGTTTTCTGAGTATCGGACCAATCGTAATGTCGCATTCGACACTCATCATGACAATGTGCTTTCCGTGGTTAATCGCGTCAATTGCAACTCTGGCTGCCATTTCAGTAGATCCGGTAGCATCGACAACGACATCAACTCCCGGCAGAGACGTTGCCAGCGTGTAGTCGGTCGTCGCTATACCGATGCCGTTCTGAAGTGCATGTTCCGCCTCGTGCCGCGACTCAGTACATAGGATCTCCGGCTTGTTTCGAAGCCAGTCGAAGCCCTGAGAAGCTTTTTCGACGGTGATATCTACAATTACCGATACCCTCATGCCCACCATTTCGCCAATCTGGGTAGCAATCTCTGAACCCATCTGACCAACCCCAACGAGCCCGACACGTATCGGGTTCCCTGCGGCTTCACGCTGCTTCAATCGTTCGTTTATCTGCACCATCTATTTGCCTCTTGTGTTTGTGTTGCGCGCATCATGCCCACGTCAGGGGTAACGCTTTTCGGGTTCTCTACGAGCCTTCGGACGCTCGATCAGCTCGTACATGACGCCAAGCGTATCCTCGGTATCGAGATACGCGTAGTGCCCATCACCGTCGAGGCCGAATCCTGCTCCATCCATTATCATACGAAACCCGGCCTGTTCGGCTTCCCCAAGCGCAGCGTGCATGTCGTCGACAAGCACACCTAGGTGGTGTATTCCGTATCCGTTTCGTTCAATGTGATCATGATAGACACTGGGACCACGCAGTGGTTGTATGAGTTCAATTCGCATCGTGCCGAAGTACGAGAGCCCGATCCGCATTGCGTAGTCGGCATCCACACCCATATAGGTCATGTGTGAAACGAGAGGACGCTGATACGTGTATACATCCCACCCACCTACGTTAAAACGCGAATGATACATCTCAAGCGCTTCATCGAGGTCTTCGACGATAAACGCAATCTGTGCAACTCCGTTGTTCAGAAACGGTAGGGGTCGATGTATATCGGTTAACTGCGCACCCATGTCCGGAGCGTAGCACCTTGTTTTCATTTTTGCAACTTTACTTTGGCAATGTTGCGTGCTATTTTCAGAGATCGCCGATTCGCGCCTATACTTATACGACACGAGGAAAGAATGAAAGCAGTTGTATTCGAGTCAGTCATGAACTGTAAGGTCTGCGAGGTTCCGACACCCGATATCTCAGAGGGGGGAATTCTCCTTCGGGTCCTCGCGTGCGGTCTCTGCGGTTCAGACCTGCGCACAATACGCAGCGGACACAAAAACGTCACTCCACCGTGGATACTCGGTCATGAAATCTGCGGCCAGGTAGAACACGTAAGCGAACCGTTCCAGAATATGTACTCTGTCGGTGACAGACTCGCCGTGGGGCCAGTCGTGTACGATCCGATGGATCCCTTTTGTATCGACGGGAAGCACGAGCTCAGTGCGAATGTCCGGGAAATCGGACAACAGTGGAACGGCGGCCTTGCCGAGTACATTCTGGTCCCGGAGGCCGCCGTCGAATGCGGAAACGTACTTCCGGTTCCAGAGGCCCTCGAATCGCACCACGCAGCGCTTGTAGAGCCAGCCTCGTCCGTCATTCACGCTCACGAAAAAGCTCATACAGGTCTCGGCGATTCAGTGCTCATCCTCGGCGCCGGTCCTATTGGGTGCCTTCACGTAGACGTTGCGCGCGCGTGCGGTGCATCGAACGTTATCGTATCCGACATAAACGACGCACGGCTTAGTCTGGTAGAAGCGTTCGAACCGGACATGATCGTCAACGCCCGGTCTGAAAACCTTGAAGATGTAATCGCAACGACCACAAACGGTCGGGGCATTGACGTTGTGATTACGGCGAATCCTTCCCCCGACTCGCAAATTCAGGCTGTGCGACTCGCGGCAAAGGGAGGGCGGGTTGTGCTGTTCGGCGGGCTCCCGCATGACCAGAGTACCCCCGGGATAGATACCAATATCGTGCACTATCAGAATCTGTCGCTAATCGGGGTCAGCCGATTTGCTCCACGCCACTTCAGAACATCGCTGCAACTTATATCGTCCGGACAGATACGGGCGAATAAGATCATTTCGCAGCGCCTTCCCCTCGAACGTTTTCAGGATGGTCTGGACAAGGCGCTTGCAGGAGCCGTCCTGAAGATCGTTTTCGAGCCAAATACATGAAATGTAACAAGTTATAAATTTCCATGTTGATAGTTCGTGTTTTTCAAACTCGATCTGGGGTATTCGTACCTGACATCGGTGACGTGTGAACGGATCCGTTCAAATTTTCCGTTGCTTCAACTTCGATTCCGTTGTGAACTATAGACAATAAAGGAGCGATGAAATGGGATTGATCCCGTATGATCAGACCAACCCGATAATCTACGACAACGATGATCACCGGGACGTGTATACCGACGAGTATCTCTTGAGTCTTGCAAGTGCCGGGGAGATAGATCTTCGAGGAATCGTAACCACATATACACATGACAAGGTCGAGTATGACGAATTCGTCACCGGGCGGAAAAAGATAATTTCACTTGCCAGACAGTCTGGATTCAGGAATTTGCCTGAAACACTCGCGGGGTGTTCAGAACCGCTGCGCGTGCAGGAATCGGGTCGAATCGAGGACACGGTTTTTCGACGAACACCGGGGAGCGACCTGATTGTCACTGAAGCTCGCAGAGCAAGTCCCGATAAACCACTAGTAATTATTACCGGAGGGCCATTCACAACGGTAGCGACGGCATATCTGTCTGATCCCGAAATTGCCGATTGTATCATTGTGTCCTCCCTCTGCGGCTCTGAAAACGGCATGTACGGCTGGAATGCAGGCATCGATCTATGGGCGTCGCATGTTGTGCTTGACCGAATACGAATGGTCATCTTTCCCGAAAACCGGAACCTTGAATACGGACCTGTCGTGCGGAAACCAGACCTGGCCGCGCTACCGGACACTCCACTACGAAGCTGGATGATACGCAAGCAGCATCCCGTGAATGAACTGCCAGCCGATAGAGACGCCGACGGACAGCCTGCGATCTCGATCGCGTCACGCGACTACTGCATAGACGGATTTCGAGTCGAACACTCCGGGTTCGACGGTGAAGTACCACTGTTCTCGCGAAGCGAAACGGGTAAAAGCCTGTTCATAGACGCCGTGGATCAGGACGCTGCCACCCGGGAGTTCTTCCGGGCGTTAACACGAACCCAGGCGTACCACGAACTGGCAACGTAGGAGTTGTTATTTTTCAGAATACACAGTGTAAAATGTAGTTGACCTGCTCTCATTCTCACCATAGGGTGAGTTCAGGAACGCGTTCAGGAGGTATGAAATGGATGGTTTCAAACGACTGGTAGACAAAAAACAGGTCTTTGGTGTCATAGTGGGTACACGTGGTTTTTTCAACCCGGCGCACGCAGCGTCAGCCCGGAAAGACCTACTCGCCCTGCTCGATGCGAACGGCTATGAGTACAGGATCATGCCAGATGATGCGACACCGAATGGAGCAGTCGAGACTCTCAAAGACGCCCGGAAATACGCGGAGTTTTTCCAGCAGTATCAACACGAAATACGCGGAATAATTGTCGTCTTGCCGAATTTCGGCGACGAGCAGGGAATCGTAGAGACGCTTTCGCGGGCGCGATTGAATGTGCCGGTTCTGCTCCAGGCGTGTAACGACTCGCCCGACAAGGTTAGCGTTTCGCAAAGACGTGACAGCTACTGCGGTAAGATTTCGGTCGCAAACAACCTGTATCAGTACGGAATTCCGTGGACAGATACCACTTCCCATACCTGCGACATCGACAGCGACGAGTTCAAACACGACCTCGACCGTTTTGCTCGAGTCTGTCGCGTCGTATACGGACTGCGCAACGCGAGAATCGGCGCCATAGGTGCCCGTCCAGCGCCGTTTCAGACAGTTCGGTACAGCGAAAAACTGCTACAGGCAACAGGAATTACCGTTGTAACCGTAGACATGTCAGACATTATGGGTCGTGCAGCGAAAATTGATGCGCAGGCCGAAGTAACACAAAACAAGCTCAAGGAGGTACGAGGATACGGCCGGATTCCGAATGAAATCGTCGAAGCGAACATCATGAAACAGGTCAAACTTTCTGTCGCTATTGACGAGTGGATGGACGAGAACGAATGCGACGCAAGCGCGATTCAATGCTGGGACAGTATACAGAACAATTACGGCTGTGCCACGTGCTTATCAATGAGCATGATGGGTGAGAGACTCATGCCGAGCGCCTGCGAAACTGACGTCAGCGGAGTTGTGTCCATGTATGCGCTCGCATTGGCAACCGGCAACGCGCCAGGTTTCCTCGACTGGAACAACAACTACGGCTCAGATCCCGATATGGTAGTTGGTACACACTGCAGCAACTTTCCGAAAAGCTTCGTGAACGACGAAATAGAAATCTCGAATCTCGACATACTTGGAGCAACTCTCGGTCCGGAACGATGTTTTGGAGCTATAAAAGCAAAAGTTGCGGCTGGCCCATTCACCTTCTTTCGCATGAGTACCGACGACACCATGGGCATGAACAGAGCGTATGTCGGCCAGGGCGAGTTCACGGATGACCCGTTTCCGATGGACGGCGGCATTGCGGTATGTCGGGTACAGGGCATGCGAGATATGATGCACTACATAACAAAAAACGGCTTCGAACACCACGTCGCCATGGCCCGGGGCCATTATGCCGACATTCTCGAAGAGGCGATCGACTCATATTTCGATTGGGACCTGTACGCCCATCGTTCGTAGAAGGAACCTGTATCGTCCGCGACACGGACCTGTCGCGGACGTATTCTATAACTTGTTGTGCTCTACCGATTCCTCAGACTTTCGGAGGCGTTCAACAACTTCTGCGCCCTGCCGGTTAACATAGTTTGCGAAGAGGCTCTCAATTATACACAGCTCGGCAATGCGTTTCGCAATGAGTTCGCCTTTCAGATAGCGTGTAAACACCGCTGTGAGTAGAACATGATCTGATTTCTTGGTGAGTGGAGAGACCGGGGCGTTGGTAATTGCGATAACCGTTGCGCCGTTGAGCTTCGCCAGCCGGGCCGCTTCTACAACATTGCGACTACGTCCACTATGGGATATGCCCACAAATACGTCACCCGCCTGAAGACGCGAAGCGATCATGAGCTGCGTATCGGCATCCAGCGGTGCATCTGCGATTTTCCCGGCCCGTAAGAACCGCTGTCTCGCTTCGAGTGCGACGGTACTCGCGTCTCCGAGCCCGACAAACAGAAGGCGCGTGGCCGTCGAAATACGGTCAACGCATGCGTCGTAGTCCTCGTACGAGAGTATGTTCAGCGTATCGTGTAGCCCGTCAATGGTGGCCTGAATGACCTTTTGCAGAACATCTAGTGGCCTGTCTCCTGTTCCGATGTCCGCATACACGAAATTATGCTCGCTATAAGTTGTTGTATCAACGCTGGCTGTGCTTTTGGCAAAGTCGCGTTTCAGTTCGGGAAATCCTTCATACCCCAGTCGTTTCGAAAGACGTACAACGGTAGCCTCGCTACAACCTGCCTGCGCGGCGAAGTCTACAATGCTTAGATCCGGAACACGTTCGGGGTTCTGCGCAAGGAACTCTACGGCGCTTCGCTCGGCGCGCTTTGCAACCGGATAAATCGACTGCATGCGCACAAGACATTCACGAGGTATGTGCGCGGCGCGGCTGTTGTCCAGGCCATTCAGGTGAATTTCGACCACTTCTTACCTCCGTCAGAGATTCAGTGTAGCCCACCCGAAACTACGAGTACAACAAACGAATCTGCGGCCCCCCCCCGGCCAGGCACATAGCCTGTCAGTGTCCTGCCGGAAGCGCCTTCTGGTCTTCGGACGATTCTTCGTAGTTCTGGGACGCCATATCACGCGCAAGTGCGGCCAGATGTTCAGCGATTCGAGCGGTATTCTGAATGGTCGAGTCAAGTTCACCGAGCGCACGGTCTATGTCTTCACCACCTTCACGCTGCTCCTGACTGTCGCTCGCGATCTTCTGTACGAGTTCGGCCGTTCGTTCGATACTGGCTACGATTTCGTCGATAAGCGCCCCGGCCTGCTCCGCCGCATGGGTGCTCTGGCGGGCGAGTTCGGAAATATCGCGCGCAGCGACTCGGGTGTTCTCCGCAAGACGTCCGACTTCAGTCGCCACCACCGCAAACCCCTTTCCCGCTTCTCCAGATCTTGCGGCCTCGATTGAGGCATTCAGCGAAAGGATGTTCGTATTGCGTGCAATTCCTTCAATGACCTCCACCTTCTCGGCAATGTGCCTCATAGCCTCAACGGTCGACTGTACGGCTGCGAGACCCTGATGCGCCTGCGTAGTGTTCTCGTTCGCGAGTGTTCGCGTCTCCTCAGCGTGGGCGTTGTTGCTGATCATGGCCTGAACCATGTCTTTCATGCGGGCGCTGAGTTCTTCGACTGCCGCAGCCTGATTTGACGTGTCGGTGCTCAGATTACGACTGACGCCGACGATTTTCTGAGCCATGTTTAACATCAGATCATCGCGAAGCGCCTGATATGAGGTAATCGCAAGATCTATGTCCATAAAGACGGCCTTGTGAACGGCTTCAAGAGCGTGTCTTCGCGCTCGGGGACGGAGGAAGTACCGGCGGCGGCACACCTCGTCAAGCAGATTGAGCACCAGCAGGTAGCCTCCGAGGTACCACTGAGGTGTCAGGCCAATCTTCACGTGTGCTGCGCCGATCTGCACAGCCTTGTTGGCGTATTCGACGTCGAACTCGCCACGGAAGACATACTCAAGCCAGTGCGCGCGCTGTGCACTGCGGGCGTGTTCCATAATCGCCTTCGTACGGAACTTTCTTTTGGTCTCTTCAAACTTCATGACGTGCGCGTAGAAACGGTCCAGCATCCGGTCTATGTGCCGCTCGACCACCGGCCGCATCGCGCGAATGTAGCGGATATCGCGTTCGTCAATACTGAGGAATCGGGCGCGATCGTTCATGTCGGAAGCAGAGACTCCCTGTAAATTCGAAATGTGTCCGTGAGTCATGATTCCAGAATAGAACACCTGTGCAGCGACCGCCACAGCGAAAAGCGGGATTTCTGTGGAGCTTTATCGAAATACCGTGGCGGGGAGACGGTCCCCGCCTTTGGCCTCACGTATAGTGAAACTGCGCCGTTGTCGTACAATCCGCATCCGGCACTATCCTGACCCAGTGCGCGCTTAAGCCCTCGGGAAACACGTGCACGGCGTAGCCGTCTGTCGTAATCGTTTCGTACCGGTCGAACTGCCCGTGGCCCATGAAATCGAGCTCTACGTGAAACGCGACGTTTGTACCGGCGTCGTGGCGGATATGCAGGCATTTCTTGTCAAAACCCGTCATAAGGTAAGGATCGCTCGGTGCACCTGAGGTCACCGGTGCGTTCCACCAGGGGCCACCCCAACCGGTCGGCTTTCCGAACTGCCAGAGGTCGTCGGTCTTGCCCATCCAGATGCCGCTTTGGGGCTCCGCGGTCGTCGGCGAGGCGCCGTTACTCGGAGAGGCGTTGTCGGCACCCATGACGAGCATGCCGCGGAAGCTGCAGAAGTCACCGAGAACCCACAGGTGCGTGCTGATCGGTCGCACACCCCAGATCCGGTTTCCGTAGGCCCAGGGCGAGAGCTCGTAGAACATGCCGTGGTGGTCCATGAGAAATCGCTCGTGCTCCACCTCGCGTATTCTCGGCCATTCCGTCTGCCACTTATGGTCGAAGCAGTGACTCGCCTTGGGCAGGCGATACGTAGTCCACACGCCGTCTGCCTCGGTAAACACTTTCAGGATAGCTGATGCCTGGTCCCAGCCGTTTGCGAAGATCGTCCCGCCGAAGTTGTGCCGTCCCGATATCCCGATAAACGGTTTCTGCTCGAGGATGGTCCAGGTTTCCCCGTCCCACTCGGCAAGGCGGCCCTGACTACGGGTACCTGCCCAGTCGGGTTCGTGGTACTCGTTACTGCACACAACAAGTCTGCCGAAACTCGCGTAGCAGTCCTTGAAGTGCGTTTTACTTTCGCCCTCGGTTCCGAGCACTTCCTGCAGGTCGGCAAGCTGCGTGCACGCGAGCGTATGAACATCGAGCTCGAAGAGTTCACCTTCCATGCACAGGACGTAGACGCGGTTCTCCGGATCCGTCAGATGCCGCGTTGTTCCACAGACGCGAAGCGGTGCAAGCTCGGGCACCGTTCGTATTACGTGTTGCGCGTCGATTACATGCGGCCCGATTATGATCTGATTTGACTGATGATGAACGAAGCGGTTCGTGTAGGTGCCATCGTACTGCTTCGTCTCGGGGACAACCTCCATTGAGAGATCGTCGTGAATGACGCGCAGACTGACCCCGCTACCGCTGTTCGCCTTGTGCGAGTTGTAGGGCTGCACATACATTCTCCCGGCCCAGGGCATAAGCGCCCCGACCCCGGCCTCGCTCCTCGGGGGGCCGAGATCACCGATCTGTGCGAGAGAGGGAATGACTCCACCGAATGACTGTATACTCATGTTCTATGCTCCTTGAGACGCGGCTACCGCGTCTGTTCTTCTCGTTTCACTCAATATCAAATGCAAATATGTGTACGAGCTCGGCGCCCCAGGTTTTCTGAGGCGTGAGTCGGACTGCTTCCACCGGGCCCGCTGGGGCTG
>RECN01000114.1 GCA_007694005.1 Spirochaetaceae bacterium | reverse complement strand
TTTGTCGTAAAGCCTTGGCCCGCCGCCCCGGTAAAGCTGATCGTAGAACCCGCTGGATTCAAAAGCGTTCCCAGTATCAGGTCCCCCTCACTCTGCTCGTAACTGTTGCCAGCTATATCAAGCGTCCCTCCACTGAAGTCCGCGTTCCCGGTCACTCTCGCCCCACCAGATCCAACCACAAGCGTGCCACCCGAGGTCAGCCCGTCGCCAAAGCTCACCAGCCCACCGCTACCGGTAATCGTGCCGGTGTTGCTGCTTGCTCCGGTCACATCAATCGCACCATCGCCGCTTGAGCTCACCGTTCCAGTCCCGTCGGCAACGGTCAGCCCCCCGGCGCTCACCGTGAGATCCCCGTCAGCAATACTCACACTCCCGTCGCCATTTACCGCGAGCGTGTCGCCTACCGTAATCGTTCCGTCACCACTCGCAACCACCGATCCGCCGGTGTTCACTGTCAGCCCGTCAACGGTCGAAAATGCTCCTCCAGCTCCAATCGTCACCGCCTCGCTCACCGTCGCCGTGTTCGCCTGGAAGTCCTCTGCTCCCACCACAAGTGAACCAGCGGTAAAGGTGAGCGCATTCACATCCGGTGCCGCACCCGCGCCAGCAACCGTTACCGCTGCGCCCACCTCAAGATCATTCAATCCAACGGTGCCAATGCTCAGATCCGCATCATCGTTCATTCGCACGATCGATGTGCCACCGGCCGTCCCACCACCCTCAGAGGTAAAGGTCACCGAGCCTGAAACAGTTATGTCGGCCGAGCCAAGATCACTCACCGTCGTTCCACCGCTCATCGATAGCTCGGTCAACCCCGTAACAGTCTTGGCTCCAAGCTCTACCGTCCCATCGCTCTGCGTCAGTGCTCCGCTGAATGCAAGACTCCCCGCACCCCAACTCACACTCCCCCCGGTCACTCCAAGGGAGGCCACACTCTGCGTGTTCGCTCCGTTATCTCCGGTCTGCGCGAAGCTTCCCGCACTCACGCTCATCGCACCCACGGTAAAGGTCCCACTCCCAACGGACACACTCCCGCCCGCGTTGTTCACCGTGAAGTTCCCGGTAGTCGTCACCGAAGAGGTCCCCGAGGCGTCAAGCGTTCCGTCGGCCACCGTGATATTAAATGCACCCCCGGTCAGCGTCCCATCACCCAGGCTCACCGTCGTCCCGTTATCAATCAGCAGATCCGCTCCCAGGCTCAGCTCATTCCCGTTTGCCGCAAGTGTGCCCTGTGTCAGGGTCAGCGTCCCATCATGGGTCGCCAAATCCGCATCCCCGCTCAGCGTCACCGCTGTCGCAGCAGCTCCCATGTCAAGCGTCAGATTCCCCAGCGCCTGCCCGTTTGTCGTAAAGCCTTGGCCCGCCGCCCCGGTAAAGCTGATCGTAGAACCCGCTGGATTCAAAAGCGTTCCCAGTATCAGGTCCCCCTCACTCTGCTCGTAACTGTTGCCAGCTATATCAAGCGTCCCTCCACTGAAGTCCGCGGCGGCCGTTACAATGGCGCCCGCTGCCGAAAGATCGAGTTGATCGCGGAACCGAATAAGACTTCCTGCGTCAGCCGCGAATGTGGTTGCAGCACCGATCACTACTGCGTTTCCGTAGTCATGATCGCCGATCGTGGTTACGCCGCCACCGTCGATATTGGTCGATCCGCCGGCGTTCGTCGTGATACTCGTAAGCGGCGTCCCGCTTCCGACCGCGCCTGTGAATGTAGCTGTTCCGGTCGAGTTCACCGTGAAGTCGAAGCTGCCGTTCACAGTTCCCGACACGTCAACGTTGTCCGCGCCAGTGCTGATTGTGGACGCTGCGGCGAGCACCAGATCCGATAGCAAAACGGCGTTGTCCGTGGTCTGAAGCGTTCCGGCAAGAGTGGTCTCAGCAGCGGTATAGCTCAACCCGCTGCCGCTTACCGAGATCGTGTGGTCGGCCGTATTGCCGAGGACGAGCCCTCCGGTCTGACTGATATTTCCGGCGCCGGTCAGCGTTAGCGTGCCAGCAGCCGTGTATGGTCTTAGCGCGAGCGTGCCTAGTCCGCTTACCGCGCCCTGAAATTCTACGTCCGGCGTCTCTACCGTGAGCGTCACGCCGCTATCTATGTCGACGGTATCCTCAAATGTCACACTCGTGGCATCGCTGATTGTGGTATCGGAGCTGATGACGACCGGGCTCGAGAAGACGGTGGTACTTCCGCCGATTGAGTACGATGCAGCCGAAAGCGTGGCGTCTCCGGTCCCTGATACCGTGAAGGTTGTGGGCTGGTCCGTTCCGCCAACAACCGAGGCAAAACTTTTTGCACCGTCTGCGTTGACCGAAAACGCGAAAACACCGTCGACGGTAGCGCTTGCGTTAAACGTGATGCTGCCGGCGCCTGCATCGATGGCCGTATCCCCGGTCAGAGTGATGGCGTCGGTAAAGACGAGGTCTCCACCGCCGGAAGTGATGTTTCCGCTGAGCGACACCGCTGCATCGTAGGTAACCGTGCCGACGATTGTGCCGTTTACCGTCAGCGGCCCACTGACGTTGAGGGCGAAAGTATCCCCGTTAGTACTGACCGATGCCCCGGAATCCACCGTCACAGAACCGAGCGAAGCGGTGTCGACGTCAAGAACCGGCTGAGTGGTCGTAGCCGGAATCTCAACATCCTGACCTGCCGTCGGCACCGTGCCAAGGCTCCAGTTCCCGCCAGTGTTCCAGGATGAGTCAACCGACCCAAGCCACGTGTTTTTGCTCTGATCGGCAACCCGGATTACCTTGTCGTCCTGAACCGGATAGTCGGTGCCGCCGTCGAACGAAAGCCGCGGGCGACCGGCGTCCTCGACCGTCCCGGTGGTCAGTTCCACGCCAGAGATTGTAAGAATGTCTCCGGTGGCGAAATCTGTGGTGACCGGGATTACCAGAACGTTCTCCGTTCCTCCGCCGCCTTCGTAAACAGCTGTACCCACGACACCGGTTCCCGTTCCGGTAACCGCAGTACCGACCGTTGCGGTTGTATCGAAATACGTGTCGCTCAAGGCAGCGGGAATGCGAATGCGAATATCGTTTGCCGTTGTGATGTTCCCGGCCTCGTTTTCTGTAATGACGATATCAGCAATGGCCTGACCCGCCGTCGAGACGTTCACGGTGGTGTTACTGCCGGAACTCAAGGTCGGAGGGGCAAGCGCGGAAAAGACGATGTCGGCGATCTCGTTTGCCGTAGCGTTGGAAAGATTGTCGGAACCGTTTGTTCCATCGGTCGTCAGGGTAAGCGTTACGGTTTCCGCGGTATTGTTCGTAACCGGAAACGACGCCAGGCCGTCGACACCGGTGGTAACCAGAAGGGCGGCTCCAGCCGCACCGCCGTCGAGCGATGCACTGCCGGTCGTTTCTACATAGACGCTCCGGCGGAACGGGACCGGGTTCCCATCGGCGTCAACAACCTGCAGAGTCACGAGTTCCTCGTCGACGCCATCGTCAATTGCAGAGCCATCCTCAAGGACAACGACGACATGGTCCGGGGCTGCGGGGGTATACGGTGCTGCGTAGGTGCGATACAGGTCGGGCGAGGCTGCCCCGGGATAGTCGACCGTCCCGCCGGGCGGACTTCCAGCGTCCGCACGAGAGTGCCAGATCTGAGCGGTCAGAATTCCGGCGCCGCCTGCTCCTGCGGAGTTCGTACTCAAGAACCGTGCTCGCCAGGTCGTCGAGTCTTCGTCAGCCCCTATCGTTACACTGGTGTTCGCAAAGGCGTTGTTGTTTGAGGAAGCGATGGTTCCGGAGTCGGTTGCCGAGGGGTCAAACCATGTTCCTACAGTTGCAATATCTGCAGCGTTCTCATCAAAGTCCCAGTTTGAGAAGACCAGCAGGTCGCCTTCGTCACCGTCAGGGACGAATGGGTACAGATTCCACTCTCTGTTCGTGTCGCCATCGTTTGACAGGTTTACAGTCCAGGAATACGCGAAGGACCGAATTTCTGACGCGCCGGTCGGATTGCCGGTGTTGGAGAGCGAAGCATCGAGCTGATAGGCGTTCTTCTGATTTGTTCCGGCTGCCGCCTCGACCACAACCTTGAAGTAATACCGGTTACCGATTCGCTCACCCTGAGTTACATCGACACCCGTGAAGTAGACCCAACCGTCGTCAGGGTCCCCATCTGTTCGCGAAAACGAGTCGAGCATTGTGCCGCTTCGTGCCAGCGCCTGATCTCCGTCGGCGTAATCGCGACGTCTGGCATCCGGATTGCTCAAAGCCCCGGTACCGCCGAAGAGCATGAACGTCGTCGTTCCGGTGCCCTGGTCCTGGGCACTTTGAAGCGTCGGATCGTTAACTGCAAAATAGACTGTCCCGGTGTAGGTGTCGGGCACTTCAAAGAAAGACACGTTTACCAGCGAGCGCGATCCAAGCCCAAGCTGCCCGGTCACCTGCAACCAGTTGTTAGCCTCCGCAGGTATCCTGCTCTGACCCCACCCCGCCCCGGCGACGAACACCACCATAAGCAGCGCGAGCGCAACGCGGGACGGTGTCATCATCATCCTGCTGAACAGAGAGGGGCTTACACGGGAAATTTCGGAGTGCGGGTACGCGGTGTGGGGGTATCGTGGGCGGGGGTTGTGTCTCACCTGCACCTCTGGTCGGGTCGTATTCTTACATGGTCCGCCGCAGCGGCCGGGGAACCGACTGCGGGCAGAACTCCTGACTGTCCATGACTATATCGCACTGTGCAGGGCTCTCCTATATCAATATATCGGTAATCGGGGGCTTCGTTTCAACGGGCGGTTGGGACCACACGTGCATCTTTTCTTATGGCAACTTGTATGGTATTTTGTATGTATGAAACAGAAGGTAACCTACCAGATAGATGACCAGATTCTCGCAACGGTCCGACAGGCCGTGGAGGAAGGGGCTGCGCGCACTATGAGCGAGTTTGTGCAGGACGCGCTCGCAGAACGGCTTGCCCACTTGCGGCGGAAGGAGATTCGTAGTCGCATAGCGGCAGCGGCGTCTGACCCGCTGTTTATGGAAGATGTCCGGGAGACGACACAGGCCTACGGTCCGGTCGATGCCGAAGGGCTCGGTGACTGAATGGAACCCCTACAGTGGAGTATCGTATACGTGTATCTCGATCCGGCGGTCGGCCGTGAACAGGCCGGTAACCGCCCGGCGGTGATCGTGAGCGACGAGGTGTTTAACCAGCACATGGACGTAGTGACCATCCTTCCCATTACCTCACGAAAGGCGGGCCGCACGGTTTATCCGAACGAAGTACTGCTTTCAGCCGAGGTGTCGGGTCTTGAGAGCGAATACATCGTACTGGCGCATCAGATCAGGACTATCTCACGAAGCCGCATCGAGCGCGGCGCCCTGCGACTCGAATCGGCGGAGCTGCAGGAGGCGTGCAAGGAGGCGGTGCGGGTTCATCTGGGGATGTATTAGGGGCACTGTCGTCACACGCCGGATTGTCTTGGTGTTCCACTAGTGGTACACTATATCCCGAAGAGAGGAACACATGCCGACAAAGAATCGTAGAATTAACATGGTGCTCGATGACTCGCTGTTCGAGGCCATTGAGGAGCTTGCTTCAAGGCGCGGGTGTTCGTTGTCTACGGTAGCCAGAGATCTGGTTGTGGATGCTCTTGAGGCGCAGGAAGACATCGGCTGGCAACAGATTGCTGCAGAGCGGGAAGCGAGCTACGGGCCTGAATCTGCAGACTCGCACGCTGATGTGTGGGGAGCCGATGTCCGGGAGGTCGAGTGAGCTACGAGCTCCGGTACCATCCGCAGGTGAAACGGACCGATATTCCGCAACTAGACCACACGGCCAGGGAGCGAATTCGAACGGCAATTGAAACACGGCTTGTGGAGAGGCCGGAGTACTACTCGGAGCCCCTTCGAAAGACGCTCAAACCCTATCGAAAGCTGCGAGTCGGTGATTATCGGGTCGTCTTCCGGGTTAGCGACAACATTGTCTTTATTCTCGCGGTGCTCCACCGGAAAGAAGCGTATCAGCGTGCACGGCGGCGTATTAGCTAGCGTGCAGTCTCTATACTGTTACTGCTGTGCCTTGCAATTCTGGAATGCCGCGCCATAATTGCAAGTATGATACCGCGCCTACTCACCGCCACGCTAAAGGAACACCTCGCGATCTTTCCTGATAGATGAGATTCAGCGTGTTCCGGGGCTCTTTGAGGTTCTGCGCGGCATTATAGATGAGAACATTCTGGCCGGCCGACGGGCGGGACAGTCCCGCTTATCTTGCCGCGGGCGACCGGGAATCCGCTCTCTGGTGCGCGAACTTCATTGACACCTACCTCCAGCGTGATCTTCCGCAGCTTGGACCGCGGATTCCAGCAGAGACGCTGCGGCGTTTCTGGACGATGCTGGCACATGCGCAGGGATCCCTGCTGAACGCTGCCGAGTTTGCCCGCAGCCTGGGCGTAGACGGAAAGACTGTCGCCCGCTACATCGATCTGCTGGTGGACCTCCTGCTCGTGCGCAGGCTGCAGCCCCATTATGCAAACATCAGGAAACGCCTGGTGAAATCACCGAAGGTGTACGTGCGCGACTCGGGTCTCGTGCATGCACTTCTGAGACTCAGGTCTACCGAGGATGTGCTGGGTCACCCGGTGGCCGGCAGTGAGTTGTCACGCCGCCGGCAGCAGAAACGCCTCCACGTTGTCCGGGTGTATGAGCTGGAAGCGGGCATCCGGATAGGCCGAGGCGAATGCGGCCGGGCATTTTACCTTTTTGAGTGCTGAATATTTGAACTCATACGCGGCGAGAACCCCATCGGATTCTTCGACAAGATCAATCTCTGTTTGCTCCCTGGTTCTCCAGAAATACGAGTTGACCCACATGCCCTGGGCGTCAGAGAATTTTCTGCGTTCAGACATCAGCCAGTTTTCCCATAGATTTCCAGCGTCCTGTCGGCTCTCTATCGGACTGAAATTGGCAAGCACTGCATTCCGAATTCCATTGTCATAGAAGTAGAATTTCCGACTGTTTTTCAGTTCATTACGGGCATTTCTGCTGAAGGAGGATAGCCGGAATATAATATACGTCTGTTCGAGGATGCAGATATATTTCTCGACTGTTTTGGCGTCAAGCCCGCACAGGCGTGCAAGCTCGGAATACGACACCTGCGAACCTATCTGCAGCGCAAGCGCCTGCAGAAGCCGCTCCATTTTTTCCGGCTTCTGAATCTGCTCCCAGGCCAATACATCCTTGTATAAATAGCTTTGGGAAATTTCACGTAGTATGCTTTTCTCATCACCCGGGGTGCTCACAACCTCCGGATACGAACCAAAGACAAGCCTGTGTGGAATGAGCCGTTTTTCGGTCAGCAGGCCATGATGATGTACCATTTCGCCAAAGGAAACCGGGTACAAGTGATACTCACGCTTGCGACCGGTAAGTGGTTCGTTCACTTTGTTGGCCAAATCGAACGAGGAGGATCCGGTTGCTATCAACTGTACTTCGGGAAGCTGGTCGGTAATCAGCTTGAGCCGCAGTCCAATGTCGGTGATACGCTGCGCCTCATCAAGAACAAGCAGGCGTTTTTTTCCGAGATACATTTTCATCCGTTCGGCTGAAAAGTTCTCAAATAGCGTCCTGACATCGGAGTCGTCACCACTCATATACAGAATGTCATCGCGGGAAGGAGGAAAGAGCATATTCAGCAAGAAGGTTTTTCCCGTCTGCCGGGCTCCCAACAGAATGATCGCCTTGCCTTTTCCTGTTGCGCCACGCAGATCGTCGGCTTTCGTTCTTTCTATCATCACCGTCCCTCAATCCTGATATAGTACAACTTTTGAGGATTCTATTCCATATTATACCGTACAATTCGGGAATATAACTATGCGCGATCGGCCACGGGCGGTGCCCTACGTATACGCGGAGCTAATGCTTACTAATCGAACAGTGTCAGGTTCGCAGGATCCTGCGCACGAACTCATCAGTATCGTCAGACTCGAGCAGCCGCGCGATGAATTGCGATGTCTCCCCTATAGTGCGCTGTGAACCTTCTGCCTGCGCCGCGCTCAGCGCAAGATCGCGTGCCTGTCGAACGTCGTGGTCGGTTATCTCGTAGAAAGCTCCCTGACCCATCCAGTGCAGCGCGGCCATTGCCGACATGCGGGAGAAGGCCGGATCTGTTTCGCGGAAATCATGTGCCGCTCGGAGCAGTGTCGCGATATTAACCGGTGACCGGTAGGCCAGCTCGGCGGCAAGATCGAGAAAACCTAATGTCTTGGCCGCCGCAAACCATTTACCCGGCTCAAAGGGTTTTCTATCGATGCAATCCTGAAGAATCTCCCGGGGGTCTTTGTCCGGATAGGTGCGTATGATGGAGCGACAGGTAGCAAGATAGGTTCCCGCCTGGTGTGCATCAAGGGCATACCGATGGTACGCGTCGTATGCGCGGCCGGCACGGAGGAGGATACCCTCGCATGCGCGAGCCATCACAGCGTGTGGATCATTCAGGCCGCGGGATAGCTCCGCGTACTCGATTGCCTCGTCGATTTTGCCCATCGCCTCCAGCGCGCGTACCCCGAACTGCCGGTAGTGCCACCACACGAACGGTGCTTCATCAATCAGATCAAGAAGTTCCTGATACCTCCCCGAGACAAGCAGACAGGACATGCACGATGGTATCCCGCTGTAGTACCCACCCCGGGATTGACTCCAGACATAACGCACGGTGGGGAGCAAGGCATCGGCTTCCCGGGAAGCGCGCTCCGCGGAACCACACAGTTCGCCCCATCGTTCGCGCACTTCCCTAAGGTAGTCTGCGCCATCGTCCGCTATTGCCTGCCCGAGGCGCCCGAGCCACTGTTCGCGTTCATCTGCTTCTACCGGTGCAGAGACGATGATCTCCGTAAGCTCGTGTACAACCTTTGCCGTGGCATTTCCGAGGGCTCCCGAGGACGTATCAATGTGGGCAAGCGCAGGCCAGATCCGTTCCATGAGGATAATTGCACCCTCAGCGGCGGCGACTGGATCTTTGCGCTTGACCGCCTTAATTTCCGAAAGCGCTTCCCTGAGGCGCTGTGCGGCAGGCGTTGACGCGCTCCACCCGTAGGTGTTGGCCCGGAAACGCTGACGGAACTTCCATTTGTTGCGGGCTTCTTTCATGGACACGCGAGAATGCTACACCCTTGCGCGGGATCTGTCGCGCACCCATGCGGACCCTTTTGACCGCCTGCTGATAGCTCAGGCACATGTCGAGCCCCTGAGGCTGATTACCCACGACTCAACAGTGGCGCAGTACTCACCCCTTGCTATCCTGGTGTAGATCAGACTGATGGCGGTCGCTATCGCGGGTTAGTCCAGAAATACATACTCTTGACTTCATACTTGTTCAGATCTATTTTTATAGTATGAAAAATGCTCTCGGAGAACGCGGACAGATTACGATCCCCAAGCGCATTCGCGAGTCCTTGGGCCTCAGACCCGGCATGCAGCTTGAGATTCTTGAGGTAGATGGCTCGGTCGTGTTGCGGCGACCGGGTATCGGCGAAGCGATCGATACGTGGAGCGAAACCGCCGAGAACCCCTACGGTTCTACCGATGCGTTCCTGAGCGCGACACGCGACGGAGACGCGTAAAGCGTGATAAGCGCGCTGGACACATCGGTACTGATAGATGTGCTGTGGGGCGACCCGCTCTTCGCAGCTGCTTCGCGGTGTGCGCTTGAGGATTCGGCACGCGCCGGGGCGCTCATTGTAAGCCCCGTTGTTGTCGCAGAGCTCAGACAGGCTTACGAACGCGACGAAGAGGTCGTCGAACTGCTCGTTGACCTCGGCATACACGTGATCCCCCTTGAAACCAGAGACGGCCTGTACGCGGGCGCAGTACACAGGCGCTACCGGAAGGCAGGAGGCACACGCAGCCGTGTTGTTGCGGATTTTCTCATTGGCGCCCACGCGGTACACAGAGCAGACCGCCTAGTTGCCCGCGATCGCGGATTTTTCCGTGACTATTTTTCTGGCCTGACCGTGTGGTATCCGGCACCATAAATGCATCGAAGACATCGCCATTACGCCGAATCCGGGGTACTTTAGAGCTGCGAACCCGGGAGTAGTTTCATGTCACATGTATTGATCGTTGAGGATGATGATGATATCGCGAGCGCGGTCCGGGATCACCTGGCGCGCGAGGCGATTACAAGCGCGCACACGAGACGCTGCGGCGGCGTCCTCGACCGGCTCTCGAGCGAGAAGTTCGAGGCGCTGATCCTGGATGTCATGCTTCCCGACGGAAGCGGGTTTGATCTCTGCCGCGACATACGCGCAAAGGGTCATCAGCTTCCCATCCTGTTCATGACTGCACGATCCGAGGATGTGGACGAGGTGCTTGGTCTGGGGCTTGGCGGAGACGATTACATTACAAAGCCGTTTACCTCCTCGTCGCTTGTGGCGCGCGTAAAGGCGCAGTTGCGTCGCGCGTACTCGTACGGAGACCACGACGCATCCGTCGGCCCTGCAGCAGGAAGCTCCGGCGCAGCGTTCACGAGGCCTTCCTCGAGCGCAGCGTCCCGCACGGTCAAACTCGGGGAGCGATGCATAGACCTTGCCGCGGGCGAGATTACGAGTCCCGGAGGAAACACAAACCTCACTGCACGCGAACGTGCGCTGCTTGAAGTGTTCATCGAGCACCCGAATCAGGTATTTACCCGGGACCGTCTCTTTGATCTGGTCTGGGGGCACGATCACTTCGGTGATCCAGGGACGGTGCCCGTCCACATCCGACGCCTCAGGGAGAAACTGGAAGACGATCCCTCGCAGCCGCAGTGGCTGCAGACCGTCAGAGGTCTGGGCTACCGTCTGAGGGCTCCGCGTACATGAGCGTCGAGACGAACATTCCAAAGCGTACCCGTAGTCTCAGGACACGCATGGTCCTGACCTTTTCGGCTGCCACCGCTCTCTGGCTCGGCATAATCGCGGGTTCGGTGGTACTCGGAATCGGATACGGGCTTGGCGGGCAAATGTCCGACCTGCGCCAGGGCATGCGCTTTCTGGCCGAATCGGAACAGGAGGCAACAGAGATCGGACGCAGAGTTGCCGCCGGAGAAAATCCGGCCGATATAGGTCGCGACACGAGTATTACCGAAGGCTTCGAGGGAACCCGACTCCGCATCATTCGCGCCGACGGTACGGTCCTCTTTGACTCGGCCACCGGCGGTCCACCCGAAACCGTTGGAGACGTCGTCATTACCCCGCTTGAGGTGCTGTCGCTTATTCCAAGCGGCGACCCGAACTATCCGTTTCGGGCCATAGGGCGGCAGATCGTCGCAGACAATGAGATATGGGGCTACTACTTCGTGACTTTCCAACCGGGAAGCGAGTTCCAGCTCATTCAGAGCGAGGTACCGGAGATCGGTCATCGTTTCGCCCGGGTCATGATCATGGGGTTCATTATCTCGGTGTTCGTGGTCTACCTCTGGTTCATGCTTTTTGCGCAGCGTGTTGTACTTCCGATACAGGCGCTCTCCGAATACGTCCTGCAGATCGGCACCGGAGAAACAGACGAGCACGCGGAAGTCTACAGCGGCACGAACGAAATCCTTGAACTGACCCGGTCAATACAGCGCATGGTCGCGGACCTGAACGAATCGCGAAGAGCGGAAAAGCAGGCGGACGACCGCCGGCGACTGGTGGTCAGCGCGCTCGGTCACGATCTGAGAACGCCCCTCGCGGCGATACGCTCCCACGCCGAAGCCCTGGCCGACCGAGCCTCGAGTGATCCGGAGGCGAGCGCCGCGACCATAATACGCCGGTCTGCTCACATGCAGCGGCTCATCTCGGATCTCCTTGCCTACGCCTCGCTCGGTACGATGCAGGCCTTCCCCCGCGAGACTTTCGACCTCGCCGAACTCGTCCGCGAGTCGGTCATCGAGCAGCTGTCGCGGCTTGAAGCGCTTGGCTTTGCGGTCGACGTCGACATTCCTGACCGCAAGATACTGGTAAGCGGACACAGGCAGTCGCTGCAGCGGGTCATAGACAATCTCATGGCCAACGTGCTGTCGCACGCGGCCGAAGGCTTGTGGCTCGCGGTCAGCATGCACGAGCGCGTCGGCCGGGTCAGGATCTCGGTGGAGGACCACGGGCCTGGGCTGCCCGCTGGCGTTGAAGTGTTTGAGGCCTTTCAGACCGGTTCGCAGGAGCGAAGCGGTTCGGGAAGCGGGATAGGCCTCGCGGTGGTACAGGATGTCGTTCGTGCACACGGGGGTGCCTGCGAGGCGCTTACCAACGCAGCGGGCGGGTGCACGGTCTGGTTCGAAGTACCGACCCTGTCCTGAAGGTGCAGCTCGCGAACCTGGCTGCGGCCGGTCTCGCGACGGGTGCCCTTACATGGACCCGGCCGACGAAAAACGCCCCGAGGCTGACCCACCGGTCAACGCGTCGAGTTCCATAAGCAGAAGGACGAGCTCGCCCTGCGCCTCGATGACCGAGTTACGCGCCTGTGCGAGGTCGAGGCGCGCCTCGTCCGCCTCGAGTTCGCTCGCCGCCGCAATTTCCACCAGCGCTTCGAGGTCGGCGAGGCGGTCAGCCTCGAACTCCGCCTCGGCCTCAAGGATGGCCACGCGGTCCTGGAGGATAGCGAGCCGCTCAAGCGCGGTTGCCACGTCATCCGTGACGTTTTCCTCGACTTCGGACAGTTCGAGTTCGGCGAGACGAATCGAGCGTTCATCGGCCGCGTCGGCGGTGCGCCTCCTCCCGCCGTCGAACAGCGGAACCGAGAGGCTCAGCCCCGCAGTCCAGTTGAAGCCTCCGTCCCCATCAAACAGATCCGAAAAGGCTGAACCTGCATCGGACGCATCGCCCCGTGCATCGGGATAGCGCCTGCTGATCTGCGCGAATGCCGACAGTTCAGGGGCGCGTTCGTTGCGGTTTACCCTGAGGTCGGCGACAGCCGTTTCGAGGGCGATCCGCGAGCGGGCGATATCGATATTTTCGGACAGTGTTCGTGTGTCCGGTGTGTCGCGGTCGATTTCGGCGAACACCTCACCGGGCAGACGAAAGGCGTAATCGGCGGGTTGAACCGTACCACCTGAAATGCGAAAGAGACTTCGCTCCAGGTTACGAAGCTGCTCGCGCGTCTGAAGCAGCGCCTCCCGCAGTCCGTTTTCCGCTAACTGCAGGCGCAGGAGCTGCTGTCTGCTCGCGGCACCGAGTTCAAGGTCATCCTCGGTCCGTGCGATCCGTCGCCGGGTGAGCTCCAGTCGGGACTCCTGGACCTCTATCGCCCGTCTGAGGTTTGCAACGGCAAAGTAGAGTTCCGTCGCGGCGAGTGCGAAGCGGTTCTCGAGGTCCGCCCTCGTAAGCCCCGCTATGCGCAGGCCCGTCCGGGCCTGTGTGTCGACCGCCTGCGTGATCCGCGCATCGATAAAGCTTCCCCGGACAAAGACCGGCTGCGAAAAACGCAGGCTAATCTGCGGCTCTATCTCGTAGCGGTCCTCGTCGTCAGCCCCGTTCTCAGCGAGCGTACGGGCTACTGAGGCTTCCAGCCCCGTCTCGCCGACGAGGCGGCCACCGGTCGGCAGGGCCTGCACGTAACGGAGGTTCGCGCCGGTCGAGGCGGTCCGCACGGTACGCTGCGGGACACCTGGGCCGCCGGTCTGCACCCGGCGGTTATCCACGGTCAGGGCGTTGATATCAAGGTCCACCTGCGGGCCGATAGAAGCGCGTGCGCTGCGGTACCCTGACTCCGCCTGCTGTTCTTCGAGCAGGGCCCTTTCCAGGTCACGATTCGCACTGAGAACACGGCGAAGCATGTCCGGGATCTCGAGCGTCTCCTGACCCGCCGCTGCACGAGGCAGCAGCAGGAGCAGCGATAGTACGGCGAACGCCATCACCAGGCGCGTGTTTCTTCTGTGTGCGAGCACTGTCATGCCGGCCTCCGCTTTTGTCTGTCAAACAGTATTCCGTAAAGACAGGGAATAATGACCAGAGCAGTGATCGTGCTGAACACCAGCCCGAATACGATCGTGCTCGCCATCGGCCCCCAGACGACGCTCTGCCCGCCGAGTCCGAGGGCGGTCGGGAGCAGGCCTGCGATCGTCGTAAGAGAGGTCAGAAGAATCGGCCTCAGGCGCGTTGCAGCAGCCTCGATGATCGCATCCCGGACCGCCCAGCCCTCGTCGCGGAGTTCGTTAATAAAGCTGATCAGCACGATGCTGTCGTTAACGGCGATACCAGCGAGTGCGACAGCCGCATAGATCACGATCGAAGACAGCGGAGTCCCGCTCAGGAAGAGAAAGAGCACCACACCAACGAAGGCAAAGGGAACGCTGAACAGTATCAGCGCGGGCTGCGTGTAGCTTTTGAACTGCGTAGCCAGAATCATATAGATCAGGAATACACCGATGAGGAAGGTCCTGAGAATGTCGATCAGGAGGTTCTGAAACTCGGCGAACTGCCCTTCGGTCTCAAGCTCGACTCCGGGTGCGATCGTGGAGAGTTCTTCTGCGAAGAGCGCGACGATACGGGCGTCAATCGCTCCGAGGTCGACTCCTTCCTGCACCTCCGCCTCTATCGTAACCTCACGGCGGCCGTTGAGCCGCTGTATGGACGCGATAGCGTCAGCGTCCTCCACGCGTGCAATAGTCGAGAGCGGGATGCGTCGCCCGTCGTTTGTCGGGACCGAAAGATCGAGCAGCCGCTCTGCAGTCATGGCTCCGTCGAAGGCATAGCGAACACGGACGGGTGTTTCGCGGTTATCGGTGAACACACGCCCCGCAGGCAGGCCTTCAAACCCGGCCCTGATATACAAGCCGACTGATTGCCGGTTCAGACCGAAACGGGCGGCCTCATTATCATCGACGGTAATGCGAAGTTCCGGTGTCGAGACTTCGAAGTTGTCACGGATATCGAACACTCCGTCGGTCGCGATAAGTTCGGCGCGGATCGCCTCGGTCGCGAGGATCAGTTCCTCGTAACTGTCACCGAAAAGCCGGTACACCAGGGGCGCGTCGACCGGGGGCCCTGTCTGCTGGCGTCGGAAGCGCACAAACTCGGCACCGGGTATGTCGGCGGCCATCTGTTCAGCCTCTGTCAGAATCGCAAGCACGCTGCGCGGTCTGCCTTCATCAGCCTCCAGAAGATCAATGACAAGCTGCCCCACCCGTGGATCGGACCGGTTCTGCGCCTCTCCTGCCGCGAAGCCGACATAGGCGTTGACGGCCCGGTATTCGCCCTGTCCGACGAGCGGCATGAGGCGCTCCTCGAATCGCCGGACGACTTCGTCGGTACGCTGTATGGGTGTTCCCGGCGGCATTTCGATGTCGATGAAGAACTGGCTTGCGTCTTCGGCGGCAAACAGGTCCTGCCCGATGAACCCGACCAGCGAAAACGACCCGACCATTACGAGCAGCATGGCGAACACCGTCAACACGCGCCGTCGGTACACCGCAGTCAGGAAGCCCCGGAAGGTATCCTTGAAGCGCTCAAAGCGGGCGCCGATGCGACCTTCGCGACTCCTGCCCGGCCAGTCCGCGAAGTGCGAAGGAAGAAACACGCTCGCTTCAAAGGTGCTTGCGATCAGCGCTATGGCAACGGTGATTGGTACGACCCGGAGGAAGCGCCCGATGATTCCGGGCAGAAATGCGAGGGGCAGGAACGCGGCGACGGTGGTAGCGGTTGCAGCCCAGACCGGAACAAGAACCTGATTAACCCCCTTTATTGCCGCATCGCGCCGACTGAGTCCCTGTGACTGCAGACGGTAGCTGTTCTCAACGATCACGATCGCGTGGTCGACGATGAGACCGAGCACGAGAACGAGGCCGAACAGCGTGTTGCTATTAAGGGTCTCTCCAAGAGACTCGAGTATGATGAAGGTGATCGCAAAGGTTACGGGTATGCCGAGTGCCGTCATAAGCGCGTTGCGCACGCCGACAAAGACAAGAAGAATCGCAACGAGAAGCACGAGGCCGAGTACCGCGTTTGATACCAGGACGTCGATAGAGTCCCGGATCTGTACGGTCGAGTCGTTCACGAACGCGACTTCCATTCCCTCCGGAATGACGCTGCCCCGCAGGTTTGCGATGCGGCGCTCCGCTTCTTCGGCGATACTGACACTCGAGCCACCGGGTACTTTGGTAATGCGAAGCGTAATGCTTTCCTGCCCGTTGAACCGCGCACGCACCCCGTCCTCGTCGTAGCCCTCAAATACTGTCGCGACGTCCTGAACCCGAACGAGTCCAGGCCCGCTCAGACCACCCGGAGCGCCACCGGCCGGACCGGCTCCGTTCGCCGCCGAGCGAACGACGACTGACTCAAGTTCGGCCGCGTTTGAAAGATCCCCGACGGTGCGAAGAAGAAACTGTCGGGTCGGTGTCCGCAGACTTCCCCCGGGAGTTGTGGTGTTCCGTGCCTGCACCGCTCCGACGAGCTGCTCCACCGTGACTCCGAAAGACTCAAGCCGAACCGGATCTGCCTCGACAAAGAAGGTGCGTTCGCGAGCACCGACGATGTCGACCCCGGATACCTCCCGTATCGTCGTGAGTCTGTCAGAGAGACGTTCGGCGGTGCGGTTGAGCGCCTCGTAGCCGACATCACCGAAGAGCACGACTTCGATGACCGGCAGGAAGTCGTTTGAGCTGAACTCGGTAATTCGTTCCTGCCCGACACCGTCGGGAAGATTCAGGGTCGCAAAACGGTTTCTGACATCCTGAAAGACCCGGTCGAAGGCCTGCCGGTTGATCTCCTGATCGAACTGAAGCACAACCGTGGTCACACCGTCCCGCGTCACCGAACTGAACTGGCTCAGCCGGTCTACGCCTTCCATTTCGTTTTCGATAACGGTCGTGACCGACTCCTCGATGTCTTCGGCCGAAACACCGGGCCACGGAACCGTGATGTTAATGAAAAAGAACGGGACTTCAGAAAACTGTTCCTGCGGCAAGCGGATCACGCTGATCGTTCCGAGCACCAGAAGCAGGATGGTAAATATGTTTATGAGAACCGAGTTGCGGGTAGAAAAATCACCGATAGTCACAGCGCATCCTCGCTTGTCCCTACCCTCGTTGCCTGAACCGCGTCTCCGTCGCGGAGGCGGGATACGGCTGTTACCGCAACGTGTTCGCCGACCGAAAGGCCGTTCGTGACAACCGCGCGAGGCCCGAAGCGGTCGCGTACATCGACGTTACGGCGCCGGGCCACACCGTTATCGACGACGAACACGTAGTCTGCCTCACCGAGGCGCCTGAGCGCTGCGGTCGGCACGAGAACGCCCTGCGTCAGGTCTTCGGTGCTGACCACCGCGGATGCACTCATGCCGCTCCTGACGACGTCGCCGCAGCAGTTATCCCACTCGATAGCGATCGGGAAGCTTCCGGTCTGGCCGTCGCTTCCGGCTCCTACGGCTACCACCCGCGCCTCGAGTCGATCCGCGCCCCAGGCGGTCACGTTCACGAGCGCCGCCTGTCCTTCCTGCAGAAACCTGACTTCGCGTTCGCCGACCGAACCGGAGAGCCGCAAACGGGTCGTGTCAACGATGCGTGCTACCCGGGAACCCTGGGTAGCAAAGTTGCCCTCGCGTATCACGGCCTCCCGGCTGGCAATGCGGCCGTCGATCGGTGCACGGACGGTCCGGTTCTCGTAGGCTCTCAGAGCCTGCTCATACGCAACCTCGGCACCGCGTAACGCGGCCCGGGCGTTGGTAAGAACCGCTCGCGACACGGTTCCCCGATCGGCCTGACGTTCAAGCGCTTCAAGTTCAAGCGCTGCTCCATCACGCTGCTCCATTGCCTGCTGCATCGCGAGCCGCTCAGTGCGATCATCGAAACGAACGAGGACGTCGCCTTCGCTGACAGACTGACCCAGGTCAAAGGTCACCGAGAGAATGCGCCCCTGCGTCTCTGCAATGACGTCCGCTTCGCGGGTTCCGGATACCAGACCTGACACCCGGACTTCGCCACCGAGTCGACCTTCCACCACCTCCATTGTCTCAATCGCGCGTGGTCGGGTTTCAGCCGGAGCCTGTGCATCTGCGGTTTCGCCGTGCACCTCAGCTGAACACCCCGCAACCGCGAGCCAGACAAGCGCAGTAAGGGCTGCGAGCCCTCCGATTCGTCTCATTCTTTTCATGATGCGGCATAAGATATGCACCAGAAGGGCCGGAGTGAAGGTTTCCTGAACGTTAGTTCAACTATCGTTAATCTGCACCCCGTCAATATTTTTACGGCAAAAACTGTTCCTACTCGCGGGAAAATGGTAGGATCTCGCGCGTGAGGGTCTCGAGCAGAACCCGCAACCTCGTGGTACGTGCACTGGCAGCAAGCTTTGATGTTCACACTATGAACCAGGTCGTACGGCTCTTGGTCCGGGATTACGATTTACACGAACGAACCGGCTTCCCCGAGAGCATGCCGATTCCCGGACGGGATGCGGCAAAGCAGATCGTTGCGGATCTGCTGGAATGGAACAGACTCGTCGAGCTGGTGCAGGTTCTCGCACACATCTCACGGGCAGGCCTTGCGGGCCGACCCTACCGGATATCCGAACTTCAGACGCTCATCCTCGCTATAGAAGAACTCGGCTATCAGTTCGAGTGGAGCAGCTGTACATTCTTCGAAGACTCTCAGCGGACCAAGACCCGAAACTGGGGTGTTCTCGAAGACGGTTCGACCTACCTTCTGACGCTGCTCAGGATAGACATCGTCGGCAACTCCACCCTCGTGCGGGAATATCCGGACGATGTAATACAGCGCACCTACGGAGATCTGCGAAAGATGTTTCGCGATATTATCGAAGAGCGAAACGGCAGGGTCTGGAACTGGGAGGGGGACGGAGCAACGGCTGCGTTCTACGGCGGCGACACCCAACTTGCAGCGACCCTGTGCGGCTTCGAGCTGATTCATCAGCTGTTTTTCTATAATGCACTGTCGTGCCGCCTGGACAGCGATCTGCGGGTCCGATGTGCGGTGCATCAGGGGCCTGTCGAGTATCATCAGCACTTCGAGCGGATCAAGGGGCCCACCATGACCACGCTCGTCGACATCGAGTCCCGCTATTGCGCCCCGCAGGCGGTATGTCTGAGCGAGATGGTCTACACCGGTCTCAACAACGCCCTCGCGCGCTGGCTCGCTCCCGTTGAGAGCCACGAAAGCATGCCCCTGTATCAGTACACGCTGAGGCTTGGTGCCTGACCATGCGGATAGTCGTATTCGCTCCGGATGAATCAACCAGAGACATATTTCGCTCTTTCGATCGTAAAGACACGGTAACACTCGAGTACATGCACCACGACGAGATCAGAACCTGGGTAAAATCGGGCCACTCCGCGGACATACTCTATCTCGATGTGCGCGAGTTGACGGCTCGCGACTGCTCACGACTCCTGAAGCGGCTCGCCGGGTCCGGCAGCGGAGCCCTGGCAGTTATCGATGTTGATGATGAAATCGACGACGTCGGCAGACTGTACTTCGACGGTGCCTGCGACTACGTAAACTCACACCTCTGTGACGAGGGTTTGAAGCCCTCGCGTGTGGAAGCGGCGTTGCGCTATCATCACCAGGTTCATCATCAGGTTGAACCGTCAGCGGATTTGGAGCACAAAGACTACGAGGCACAAACGAAAAAGACCGGATCACGCACGCGAGGCGACATACCGCCTGACTTCCCCTCGACCGCGTGTGCGATTCCGCGGCTCATTCCGTCGTCACGAGACTGGTCCGGTGTGTGCGAGGGAGAAGAATATACATTCGGTCTCCTGTATGTCGGTGTCGACCTTGAGGACGCCGTGCGAAAAGATACCCGACCGGAGCTTGTACGCGACTCCATTGAAGCGTTTCGCAGCGCCGTCAGCGAGGCTGCATTGCCGTATAACGGGAAACTCTGGTTCTGGAAAGAACACGCCGGGGTAGTGCTCTTTCCCTTCGATGGTGTAAGCAGCGATGCGGTAACAGGGACCATACAGCTCGCGCTCCGCGGCATGTTCTGGCAGGCGGAAACCCGAACGAACTATCTGACCGAACAGTACCGGCTTGCCCTGCACGTCGGGAACATCGTGTTTCAGCAGGGCGGACGACGGGAAACCCTCGTGTCCGACACAATCAACTACCTCTTTCACCTGGGCAGCATGCACGCCGGACCGGGCGAGTTTATCGCGACCGAGCCCGTACTCAGTCGCTGTCCGGAGGGCTTCCGGCACTGCTTCGTGCCACACGACAGTTTCAAGGGCGTAAAAACCTGGCGTATGAGGCGAATCCTTCGCCCTGAGTGACGAAAACTTGCCTGTTTCGGGGTGGTGATCCGTATATTCTTCGGATGAAGACGTATACGCTCGGAAAAACTGAAATTCAAGTCACTCCTGTCGGTCTCGGATGCTGGCAGTTCTCGCAGGGCAACGGCATGGTCGGTAAGTTCTGGCCTACGCTCCCCGCTGAGGTCATGTCGGAGATCGTTCGTGTATCCATCGACGGTGGCATCAACTGGTTCGATACGGCAGAAATCTACGGCCGCGGTGCTTCGGAGCGGGCACTCGCGGCTGCACTTACGGAACTCAAGGTCGAAACCGGCTCAGTAGTGATCGCCGACAAATGGTGGCCGGCACTGCGTTTTGCTTCCTCAATCGCAAAGACATTTCCGGAACGGGAACGGTGCCTTGCCGGGTACCCTGTCGATCTCCATCAGATACACCAGCCGTTCAGCCTCTCGTCGGTGAAGAAGCAGGCAGAAGCAATGGCTGAACTCGTTCGAGCCGGAAAGGTCCGGGCAGCGGGGGTGAGTAATTTCTCGGCGAAGGCGATGCGCATTGCGCACGCAACCATGGCCGCGTCCGGCGTTCCGCTGGCATCGAACCAGGTTCGCTACAGTCTGCTCGATCGGGACATCGAGAGAAACGGCGTTCTCGAGACGGCAAAAGAGCTCGGCATCACGATTATCGCGTACTCGCCGCTTTCCCAGGGTCTTCTCACCGGAAAATATCACGGCGAGAAAGACATCAGGAGCACCACCGGTCCGCGTAAGTGGATGCGCCGCTTCAAGTCGAAGGGACTCGCCGCGACACGTACGCTGATCGAGACGCTGCGTGAGATCGGAATCGGGCACTCCGCGTCGGCCGCCCAGATTGCCATCGCGTGGACCGTACAGCGGCACGGCGAGACGGTGGTTGCGATCCCGGGTGCGAGCTCTGTCGCTCAGGCCGAGTCGAACGCCGCTACGCTCGCGATCACCCTGACTCCATCAGAGATAACTCGTATCGATGAAGCGAGTCGTGACGCAGAAACCCGCCTCAGGTAGCGGGTTTCATTGAGTCAGCACCCGTGTCGGTCCGCGTTGCGCTGGCCATGAAAATCGAGCGGGTATCGGGGTCGACTTCACCGTACCTCAGAAAAATCAGATAGATCTCAAAGTACGCTACGTAGTAGATACCAAGAATTCCGGTGATCATGAGCGTGGTGTCAAAGAGAAATGAACCACACACCAGCAGAAACACGAGAACCCCATTCAGCCTGGTAAGGTTCGTGTGAAGGAAGATCACCTTTCCGAACTTCACGAAGGGGATGAGCATGGAGCCGGCAAGTATGACGAAAAAGCCTATCAGGAAGGGCATATTCGGTGTGATGTAGTGCGGAAACAGCATTATCATGAAGTAAGCCGCCGAGAGATAGTACGCGAGGTCAGCGATCGAGTCCAGGAATGAGCCCAGGACGGTTGTCTGATTCCATGCTCGGGCGAGTTTACCATCTATGAAGTCTGTCAGCCCGAGCAGGACGAACCAGAGGAGAAACAGCGTCGGATCTTCGCGGTAGGCAAGCGGATAGAGCAGGGGTACACCGACAAGTCTGAACAGAGAAAGCACATTCGGAACAGTGAGAACCCGCCTTGATACGTCCATATATACCTCCAATACACATAAAACAAAGCCCAATAGTACGGGGTACACTCTTGAGTACACAAGATAAATTTCGTGTGCATGGGGTGTTTAAGGCTTGTGATCTGCTTCACATAAATCTATGATAGGTGAATCACCTCTCATTAAATAGACAGGTGACGGGAGGAAGCATGAACAACAGACTTACCGGAAAGAAGGGTCTCGTTATCGGCATAGCCAACGAAAACAGCATTGCCTATGGATGTGCAAAAGCATTCCAGAAAGCAGGGGCTCAGCTGGCGGTGACCTATCTCAATGAAAAGGCGGAGAAGTACGTCCGTCCCCTCGCAGAGGGGCTCGACGCACCGATAATCCTGCCCTGCAACGTACAGAACGACGGTGAACTCGAAACGGTCTTCAACGCGATATCAGAGACCTGGGGTGCACTAGATTTTCTCGTGCATTCGATAGCCTTCGCGCCGCTGTCGGACCTGCACGGCCGTCTCACCGACTGCTCTCTGCAAGGTTTCCTGCAGGCCATGGACGTTTCCTGCCACTCCCTGCTTCGAATGACCCGGCTTGCCGAACCGCTCATGAAGAATGGTGGCAGTATCCTGAGCATGTCCTACTTCGGCGCCGAAAAAGTTGTGAAGAACTACGGCGTCATGGGTCCGGCAAAGGCAGCCCTCGAATGCAGCAGCCGCTATCTCGCCGCAGAGCTCGCGGATGCACGCATACGCGTGAACTGTCTGTCACCAGGTCCGCTTCGAACGCGGGCAGCCAGTGGTCTGAAGGATTTTGAGGACCTCATTCAGGCGGCGGAGAGTCGTGTTGCACACTACAGCACGATTACAAGCGATGATGTCGGGGCACTCGCTGCGTTCCTGGTCAGCGACGACGCGAAAGCACTGAGCGGCTACGTCTATCATGTAGACGGCGGGTTCAGCTCAATCGGAGTCTGATCATGCAGATCACCAGCATAGAGGACAGCATAGGCCTGACCATAGACCAGATGCACGTCGGAGATACCGCGTCGTTCTGGAAGACGCTGACCGAGGCGGACATCTACCAGTTCAGCGGTATAGTCGGAAACTTTAACCCGACCCACGTAAACAAGGTCTTTGCGTCGCGGACCCGCAACGGCCACCGGACGGTACCGCAGATGCTCGTCGCGGGTCTCGTATCCAAAGTTCTGGGTACACAGTATCCCGGTAACGGCACCGTCCATACGGCGCAGGATCTCGTGTTTCACAAGCCGGTCTTTATTAACGACACCATACAGGCACGCCTCGTCGTCACTCGTATTGACGGCAAGAAGAACCGTGTATGGCTCGATCTGACCTGCACCAATCAGCACGGAGATCTTGTTGTCAGCGGAGAAAGCGAGATCGTGCCTCCGGAACCCTTCGAAACCGCACACAGGCAGGGAGGTCAGGAATGATCGCGCGCATAGGCAGAACGATTGACGAGTTGTCCGTCGGGGAGACGGCGTATTTCGCCAAAACCTTCTCGGAGGCCGACATGCTGCTGTTTGCAGGGGTCACCGGGGATGTAAACCAGCTCCCGATCAACGAGGAGTTCGCAAAGAAGACCCGCTACGGCCGCCGCATTGCACACGGCATGCTGACGGCGAGCTTCATTACAAACATCATAGGGATGCGACTTCCAGGATACGGGTCAACCATGTCGCGTCAGTCGGTGCGATTTGTCAAACCTGTCTACGTCGGCGACACGATCGAAGTCGGCCTGAAGCTGACGGAGCTTCGGGTGGCAGAGAACGAGGCAGATTTCTCGGCAAACGCGACCAATCAGCACGGTGAGGTTGTCATGACGGCTTCCGGCACCATTATTCCCCCGGTTCCCTTCGAGGAACAGGCCTGAACGGAGCAGTACATGGCATTCCAGGAAATTCTCGGGAAGAGCATCGGCGAAATACACATCGGCGATACCGCATTTTTCTCAAAGACTATCAGCGAGACGGACATTTACCAGTTCGCCGCAGTGACCGGAGACTTCAACCCGGCACACGTGAATGAAGCCTACGCGGAAGGTACATTCTTCAAACAGCGCATCGCACACGGCATGCTCACGGTGAGCCTCGTGTCGAACATCCTCGGCACACAGCTGCCCGGACCAGGAACTATTTTCGTGTCTGAGTCCGTTTCGTTCAAGAAGCCGGTATACATACAGGACACCATTGAGGCCTCGGTTACCGTGGTCGACATAGACCTTGAACGAAACCGGGTTAGGTTCGAAGCTTCGTGCATAAACCAGCATGACGAACAGGTTCTACACGCCGAAGGCATCGTAATGCCGCCGAAGAAAGCAAAGAAATGATGTCCTTGCAAACAGGGATATATCAGGGGTAATGTAGAGGGGTGAGACAGGATAAGCGGATCAGCCCTCGCTGCACCATTTCCCAGCTGGTACAGATGCGACACGGCTACGAGCGATGGCGTTCTGGAGAGGTCATCGACATAAGCCGTGGAGGACTCAGGTGCTCGAGCACCTACGAGTTTTCGACTGGCGATACCGTATACTTCCTGTTGTCCCTCGACAACGACCAGAGCATCAGTGTTGACGCGACAGCCATACATACGCAGAGCGGAGACAATGGCGACTTCGAGACAGGCTTCGCATTCACCCGTTTTTACGATGGTTCCGAAGCAGTCCTGCGCGAGTACATGGACGCCGATGACGGTCTCGCAGGCTGCCGCGACGAGAACGAAGAATAATCAGTCCGTCGGTTCAGTACATGTAAAATATGCAGAAAGACATCGAAAAACTTATAGGCTCAGGGAACACACGGTCGGCGATACGCGAACTCGATGCTCTGCTTGAGGCGGGTCGCGACGTCTCATGGGCGTGGCGAAAAAAGGCTCAATGCTATTTTATGCTCGGGCAGATGCCTGCTGCCGTTGAAGCGGCGCGTACGGCTGTCCGGTCTGCACGAGAGCTCAGCGACCGCCTCGCGGAAGCCGAGGCCGAAAACGCCCTTGGTATCATACACGGGGAGCTCGGCGACCTCCAGCAATCGCTTCAGCACCTGGAGCGAAGCTACCAGCTGCACCAGGAGCTTGAGACGCATAAGGTCGCGACGGTACTCAATAACATCGGAAACACCTGCCTTATCATGAAGGATGCGAAGCGTGCGCTCGAGTACTTCGAGAAAGCGCTCATCGAGGCGAACCGAACCGAAGAGCTTCGTGAGGTGCAGCGCACGGCACGCTCGAACCTGGGACGCGCGTGCCTTGCGCTCAACAGGATTCCCGAAGCAGTGGAACACCTGAAACTGAGCATCACGCACTTTCGCGATTTCGGGATGGAACCCTTGCGAATTCACGCCATTACGAAGCTTGCCACGGTCTACGAGGCGGACCATGATTTCGAAGCTGCCGAACGCTGCTATCAGGAAGCACTCGCGGCCACGGTAGGCGAAAACGAACCCACGGCGTGGCAGTATGAAATCCACGGCAGTCTCGCAACGCTGCTGGTGAAAGAAGGGCGCTACGACGAAGCGGAACCGCACTTTCTCAAGGCCTTCCGACTCGCCTCGGAGCAGCAGGCGAACTTCAACATTCCGTACTGGCGGCGGGATTACAGCTCTGTCCTCGAGGTGGACGGTGATATCCCCGGGGCACTCTCAGAGATGCGGCAGGCGTTCAGCGAACTCGATCGGACGACCGAAAAGAAGATCGAGAAAGAGCTCTACCAGGCTATGGGGCGGTTTGAGCTTGAACGAATCGAACACGAGAAAGAAGTATACCGCCTTAAAAACGAAGAGCTCGCTGCCGCCCTTGCGGAAGTCGAACAGTTGCGCGACTCGCTGCAGAAACGCAACCACGAGCTTTCCGAACTGGTCATACGCGATCCTCTGACAGCTGTATTTAATCGCCGCTGGTTCTTCTCCCAGCTCGACGTCGAAATTGACCGGGGAAGACGGCACGGCCGCCCGGTATCGATTGCACTGATCGATCTGGACCATTTCAAGGCGGTGAACGATACCCTCGGCCACGCAGTCGGGGACCAGGTTCTCGTCGCGGCTTCGACCATTCTCATGCGCTCGACCCGAAAAACAGATAACATCGCGCGCTACGGGGGAGAAGAGTTTGCCATCATTATGCCGGAATCCGATGCCGCACAGGCTCTCGTCGTGTGCGAGAAACTGAGAACCCTGTTCGAGACCTATGACTGGACGAGCTGCGGTGATCTGAAGAAGCTGACATTCAGCGCGGGCATCGCGTGCATGAGCGAAACATCTGCACAGGACAGCTCGGTTGGAAAAGAGATGATCGATCTGGCCGACACCCGGCTCTACGAAGCGAAGGCGCTCGGACGTAACCGTATCGTTGGTCCCTGAACCTTACAACCTGTCAGGATCCAGATGGTGCATCCAGCGCCCGGTACGCAACAGCAGAAAGCCCGCTACGGCAATTACCAGGTTGCTCACGAACATCGATATCCAGATTCCCTGAGGTCCCATTCCGAGCCATACGGCCAGTACGAGGGCGAGCGGTACACGGATGCCCCAGAGTCTGACGGTGTGCATGACCAGGACCGGTTTCGTGTCGCCACCTCCCTCAAACGCCCCGAGGATCACGGTGAAAAGCGCGAATAGAACGACGGACGGACTGACGATGCGGAACAGGACGGCACCGTGCGCGATAACCTCTGCATCATCCACGAAGAAACGCACCAGAAGATTGCCGTAGAAAAACGCCAGTATCATACCGAAACCGACGAAGCCGAAGATCGTGAGACCGGACATGCGAACAATGCGTTTCGCCCGCTCGGTATCCCGGGCACCAAGGCTCTGTCCCACCAGAGAGGCGGTCGCGCGCGACATTCCGATGGCGGGCATGTTTACGAGACTGATGATCCTGTTTGCAATCCCGAACGCAGCGACGACAGCCGCTCCGAAGCCGTTCACAACACCCTGCAGTACCGTGAAACCGAAGGCTGAGATACCCTGACCGAGGCTCGCCGGCATGCCGATTCCGACAAACAGGCGGGCGGACTCCATGCGGGGCCGCATGTTCGACAGCTTCAGTTTCATTCCCCGGCGGCCGCGCAACAGAATGCAGACCCCGGCAATCGTCGCAATGCCCTTGCAGAGTATGGTCGCGTAGGCGGCCCCTGCAACCTCCATTCGTGGAATGGGTCCCCATCCGAAGATAAAAATGGGATCGATGATGATGTTCAGAATAACGGTTCCGAATTGAATGACAAACGGTGTCACTCCGTCGCCGATGCCCTGCATAGCAGACTGAAAGAAGAAGGCGCCGAACATGAACGGTATACCGGTAAAAATGATGGTCAGATACTGTCGGGTAAACTCGAATGATTCCTCGGGGACGTTCAGCAGACGCAATAGCGGCATGTGTGCGAGAAGGCCGACGACTCCGACCACGATAGAGATACCGAAAATGAACACGGCAAGCTGACCGAGATAGAAGTTGACCCGTTCCTGGTCCCCCCTGCCCTTGCTCTGGGCGATGAGCGTCGTTCCGGCTGTCCCGAACCCTACCCCAAATACCGCGAGGAAAAAGATGATGTTAAAACTGATCGTTGGTGCGTTGACTGCAGCAGCACCGATGCGTCCGAGAAAGAACGTATCGGCGAGGTTGTACAGCATCTGCATGAGATTCGCTCCCATGATCGGGATCGCGAGCTTCAGGAGATTCCCGTAGAGTGTGCGCGTATCTTCTCGCGCAACAGTGCCAGGAAACACGTCGGCACTGAGAGCTTCGGTTTCTGTCATATTACTCATGGAAGGGTTCAGCGTACCTGAAGATAGGCCTCGAGCCTACTCCTGATCAGCGTCTGAGCTGCAGATTCGGTTTCGTCCCTGACCCTTCGCCGCGTACAGAGCCCTGTCGGCGTTTTCGATGGCACCGGTTCCGCCATCCCCGCTCAAGCGTTCGCACGCGGTTCCGATGCTTACCGTTACGATGTCCGAGGTTTCCGAGTAGGCGTGCGGGATTGCGCGTTTCCGTATTGCGTCCTGTATTCGCTTCGCGACCCGCAGTGCGCCGTCGGGTTTCGTCTGTGGAAGAAGGACAACAAACTCCTCTCCCCCATAGCGCGCCGGAAGATCAGCGCCGCGCTCACAACAGGACGAAATGGCTTCGGCGATCTGACGCAGGCAGCGGTCACCTGCCGGATGCCCGTAACCGTCGTTATACGGCTTGAAGTGGTCGATATCGATCATGAGCACGCTGAGAAAGCGCTCTTCGCGCCGTGCGAGGGACTGCTCGAGTTCAATGCGTTCTACGAGCCCTCTGCGGTTCATGAGTCCGGTCAGCTCGTCTTTACGGGAAAGCTCTGCGAGCTGTCTGTTCGCCGCTTCGAGTTCTTCAGTCCGTTCAGAGACGCGCTGCTCAAGCTGCGCGTTCAAAGCGCTGATCTCGCGTACCATGAGCCTGTTATCATCCGAAAGCGCCTCCACCTTGTCGAAGGTCACCTGAAAACGCCAGGCGAGAAAGATACCCTGGACAGCCAGAAACACGACCATGCCCGATGAGAACAACTCGGACGCGGAAAGAAGTCCGAGCTCACGGAACACGTCGCTGGCGCCGGTTATCAGCAATACCAGCGCCGTCGGGACCAGAATGCGCCCACCGTGTACCGTCGAGAGAATGCGATGCCGGCTCAGGAGAATAATCGCATACACCCCGATGAGCATGACAGGAATCTGTCCGTAGGCAAACAGCAGATCGTAGACTCGCACCGGTGTGAGGATCAGGAACGCAGCGGCAGCCCAGAGCAGATACTTCGCCAGACGCGCAACCGGTTTAAGCGGTGATATCCGAAACCCTTCAGAAATGTACAGGATTATCAGCGGTACAATGAGAATTGAGCCAGCGTACCCCATCTTCATCATGAGCTCGGGATGGAAGGACGGTATCAGTCGAATGAGGAGACGCTCGCTGACGACCACGATACGGCCTGCGCTGACCAGCGCGATAAGCGAGAGGTACAGATTGGCGGGTTCGGATTTCTGTATGAGAAACAGGGTGCCGAAGTAGATGGCCGCGAGCAGAAACGTACCAAGAATCAGTGACTGATGTATGAGTCCCCGCATGGTAAGCGCCAGGACATGATCGGCCGGTCCGACATACAGCCGGTTGAGCCTGATCCGTCGATGGTGAAAATCGGCGAACTGTATCACGATCTCGTTCAGGCCGGCGCGGGCATCGAAAAGGATCTCGGCCGGTATGTACTGAGCCCGATATCCGTCACGGTTCTCGGAGACAGCACCGGACTCCGCTCGCAGTTCACCGTTAATCCAGACGCGATATGAGGACGCAAAGTAGCGAAGCCGCAGCGCGAGAAGCCCCGGCGCAGCCGCTGCTTCCTCGGGCATTATCAGGTGAAGCCGGACCGTCCCGGCGGTATCACGCGGATCGGTCAGCTCATGCGGGAGTTCCAGCATCTCGTATGTCGGATCGGTCAGCGGGTCGTGGGAAAAACCATCGGGGTCCAGCAAACGCCCCTTCGCGTGCAGCCATTCGCCCTGCAGTGGCAGGAGCCAGTCATCGAAAAAATGGAACCCGGAGGTGTCAAGGACGCCACCGACTGCGACAGGCGAGCGGAGCAACACGTCGCGTCGGTACGGTGTCGACATCAGAACCGGAAACACAAAGGAGATCATGGTTACGGCTATAACGATAACAACGACAATGGTCGCGGCTGCTGTTCTTTTCACTCGCTGCAGTCTATCGATTAACGACTACTGTTTATAGTCGGTAATGCTCCGCACCGATTCACGGAGAATGAGTTCGGTCGGCACAACCCGCGTGAGCGGTCGGTCGTCGATGTCACCGCTCATTCGGCGAAAGAGTAAGGAAGCGAGTTCGGCAGCGATGGTACCTGACGGCTGTCTGATTGCCGTTATTGCGGGATGATGCAGACTGAACAGCTCGCTGTCGTCGAAACAGATCAGGGATACGTCATCCGGCACCCGACGTCCGGACTCGCGCAGATAGCGCAGGACCCCTATACCGGCCCTGCCGTGCGCGGCAATGATTGCCGTCGGTGCGTGGGCAGACGACAGAAGACGCTCGGTCGCATCATAAGCCATACTCTCAGAGAGGCCCCAATCGTCAAGCATGAGCAGGTCCGAGCGCTCGACTATCCCGGCTGTCTGTACCGCGTCCCGGTACCCGGCAACCCGGTCGAAGCCCGTTGTCGAGCGCGTCGTTCCGGATATTATCGCGATATCCCGGTGGCCGAGGTCTATGAAGTACTCGACCGCCTT
>RECN01000105.1 GCA_007694005.1 Spirochaetaceae bacterium | reverse complement strand
TGGTCCGTGTGTACCACGGTCTTGACCTGCAGACCGCCGCTTCTCCAGGGGTCGAAGTCTGACCGTTCAAGGTAACCGCTGAGCCGCTCGATCGGTGGTATAATCGCAGTATGGAACGCAGCGAGTCGACTGTTCTCGTGGATCTGCATTGTCATTCCGACGCGAGCGACGGGTACTACGGTCCGGATATCGTGGCCGAACGACTCGCGCGCGCAGGTGTTGCCTACGCGGCGCTGACCGACCACCAGACAACACGGGGCACCGCAACCTTCCATGATACCGCAACGGGATTCGGGGTCGCGGATATCGCCGGAGCGGAGGTCAGTGCCTCGCTCGAGGGGATCGAGGTGCATCTGCTCGCGTACGGGTTCGATCCGGAAAGCCCGGTAATCCAGGCACTGTTCAGCCGCCCGGTCAGCGCGCGGGAAACGATCGCGGCGATCCACGAGGCGGGAGGCCTCGCCGTTCTCGCCCACCCCTTTCACACCACACCGATTACCCCGGATATTGATGGTCTGGTGGAGCGCCTGGTCGAACGCGGTCTGGACGGAATCGAAGCGTTTTACGCACCGTACTCGGCACAGCAGCGCCGTCAGCTGCTCGATCTCGCGGACCGTCATGGACTTCTAACGACCGGCGGCAGCGACTATCACGGAAACGGTCACGCCGGTGCCCGGAACCCGGGGGTAGCAGTTCCACACCAGCGGTGGAAACAGTTCCGGGAAGCTCTCAGGCAGCCGGCACAACCGGTCCAATCCGGTGGGCGTAAAGAAAAGCAAGAGCTTTCGGGCATCGACTGGCGCCGACTCGCGGTGCGCATTATGCTCCCCTCGCTGCTCGTAATCGCGTTCTTCGTCACGCTGCTCTTTGCCGGTCTTATCCCTACAGTCGAGGAGCTTCTGCTCGAACGAAAGAGGGAGACGACCGCCGAGCTCACAAACTCCGCGTGGAGCATCCTCGCCGACTATAACCGTGCGGTCGACGAAGGCCGGATGACCCTCGACGAAGCACAGAACGCGGCGATCGAGCGCATCCGGCGTCTGCGCTACGGGCCCGAGAGTCTCGATTACTTCTGGATAACCGATATGCACCCGCGTATGGTAATGCACCCGTACCGGGCGGACCTCGAGGGAACGGATCTGACGACCTTTACCGACCCGGAGGGAGTCAGACCGTTCGTGGAGTTTGTTCAGGCGGTGCGCGACCGATCGTCCGGATACGTCACCTATGTATGGCAGTGGCAGGACGACCCCGAGCGTCTGGAGGCAAAGGAGTCCTACGTCCGTGGTTTCGAACCCTGGGAGTGGATTATCGGTACCGGGTTGTACGTCGACGACGTCAACAGAGAGATTGCCGCGATCACCGGCCGGATGATAGACGCATCGTTTGTCGTAACGATACTCGCCACCGCTCTGCTCGTAATCATCACCTACCAGAGTCTTAAGCTGGAGCGCCGTCGAAGCGAGGCGGAGCGAGAGCTGCACCTCTCCCACGAACGCTACCAGCTCCTCGTTGAATCTTCCACTGCGGGCACGCTACTTCTCGTCGACGGGCGCTGCACCTACGCCAATCGTCCGCTTCTGGAGATGCTGCAGTACTCGGTTTCCGAGCTTGCCCTGCTCGATCTGCACGATATTGTCGCCCCGGCCGAACACACGCGCGAAACGGGAGACGCCGAAGCCGAATCCCTGCGTCGCGTCGCGGCCGGAGAGGAAGTGCGCGAACCGTTTGAAATCCTGATCACCCCCAAAAATGGTCCACCGATGCCGGCGCTGCTCTCCTCGACTCCGGTGTTCTTCGCCGGCCGCGGGGGGACGATCCTGAATGTACAGGATATCGGCCATCAAAAAGCGATGCGTACCGCGCTTGGAGAAAGTCGCGCCAAGTACGAGGTTCTCGCACAGAACATCAGCAGCGGGGTATTTCGACTTCTCCCGGAAGGAGATGCGCCGATTATCGAGATGAACCCTGCCGCCCGCCGGATATTTGGAATCGCTGAGGATTCAGAGCCGTCGGTCTCGTTTCGTGACCTGCTCGTCCACGGCGATATGTGCGATCTCTTTCTGGAGCGCATTCACTCCGACGGAACGGTTCGGGATCTGATCGTGCAGTTGCGCGGGCAGGACGGAAAGGTAACTACCGCGCGGCTCTCGGCGGTGCGTTCCGAAAGCAGCGGCGATATGGCCTTTGTCGTCGATGCGATCATGGATGATATTTCCGATCGACGACGCGCCGACGCGCAGCAGGAAACACTTATCTCTCAGCTGCAGACTTCGCTCCTGTTTCTTACCGAACCGGTACGCAACAGCATGAACGAACCGATATCGTGCAGCCTCGAAACTCCCGTCGCGGCCGTGGTACGCATGATGGGGCGTCACGACACCGAGGCGATAGTAGTGGTGGGACCCGACCGAACACCGATCGGGATCGTCACCGACCACGATATCCGGCAACGTATCGTTGCCGAGGAGCAGGATACCCGGATACCGGTCTCACGAATCATGAGCGCACCGGTAATCACGATCGATGAGTCAGCGCCCGTTTTCGAGGCTTTTCTCCGGGAACGAAGTTACGATATCGACCACCTTGTCGTGACCGATACCGCGGGAACCCTCGCGGGGATTGTGCGCAGCAGCCGCACGGTACGCCTTGACGACTACTCACCGGTTGTACTCCTGCGACAGATCGAGAGTGCCGCGTCGGTCGAAGACCTCACCGACTGCCACGACAAGCTTCCGGTCCTGGTTGGGTCGCTGGTGGAGTCCGGCGCCGCCGCCGAGAATATCTGTCACGTTACGACCGCGATATCCGATGCGATTACCGAACGGACGATCGTCCTGGCCATGGAGGAACTCGGACCAGCCCCGTGTCCATTTGCGTTTATCGCTCTGGGCAGCGAAGCGCGCGAGGAACAGACGCTTGCAACCGACCAGGACAACGCGATTATCTACGCCGACGACGATGAGATCGATGCCGAGGGTACTCCCGCCGCGGCCGAGTACTTTCTCAGCCTCGGAACGCGTGTCTGCCGCGACCTCGACCGCGTTGGGTACCCGTTCTGTGAAGGTGAGGCGATGGCGCAGGATCCACGCTGGAACAAACCGGTTTCACAGTGGCTCTCATACTTCCAGGACTGGATAAAGGAACCGGACGGCACAGCGCTCGCTCATTGCAACGTCTTTTTCGACCTGCGCTGCGTGTACGGGGATCGCTCGCTCGCGCGGGAGGTGCGCCGCCACGTGGATACGCTCCTCGACCGATACCCTGCGTTCTTTGCGCACATGGCACTCAACACGCTGCACTACAAACCGCCTATCGGTCTGTTCGGACAGATTGTAACGGGCTCCTCGAGCGGGTCGCCGAATACCTTCAACATCAAGGAGGCGATGCTTCCGATCGTCAATTTTGCGCGGCTTCTGGCGTTGAAACACCATCTCTCGGAGACCAGTACGTTCGATCGGCTCGAGCAGCTTCATGCGCTCGGCGTGCTGCACGATGAGAGTTTCCGGGGTACGGTTCAGGCCTACGATCAACTCATGCGATTACGCTACCGGCACCAGGTGTCGCTTCTGAAGGAGGGTAAGCCGGCCGACAATTCGATTGATCCGCGTACCCTCACCCGCATCGACTCCGGGATGGTGAAGAACACCCTCTCCCGGATCTCCACGATACAGAAGAAGGTGAGTCTGGAATTCCGGGGTTCGACGTGAGGCTCACGCGACTTCGATGGGCTTCTCCTTCGAGCCGGTTGCAAGGGAAACGGCCACCAGCACAATAAAGCTCAGAGGAATAGAGATGATGCCCGGCTGGTTCAGCGGCATCGGTGCCGCCGCCGGGTCAAGCCCGTACCGCGCCCACATGTCCGGGCTGAGCATAATGAGCCCGACCGAGGCGACAATTCCCACGAGGATCGAGGCGATAATGCCCCTGGCGGTCGTACGCTTCCAGAAGAGCATCAGAACCAGCGCGGGCAGATTGGCCGACGCCGCGACGGCGAACGCCCACCCCACCATGAACGACACGTTCATTCCGCGAAAACCGATACCGAGCACAATGCCCACCAGCCCGACCACAACCGCCACGACACGACCGACGAGCACCTTGGACGTATCGGAGACCTCCCGACGCAACAGGTTTCCCATTAGATCGTGCGCAACCGCACCGGAGGCGGCCATAATAAGTCCGGAGACGGTAGCCAGCACCGTGGTAAAGGCGATACCGGAGATCATAGCGAACAGCACTTCTCCGAAGCTGCGCGCCAGCAACGGCGCGCTCATGTTGCTCGTCTCCGGATTGATCGCCCCCGCAATGAGCGCCCCGACGCCGAGATACATCGTCAGGATGTAGAACAATCCTATCCCCGCGATCGCCACAATCGTGGATTTGCGCGCGGCTTCGGCGCTGGGAACGGTGTAGTAGCGTATGAGAATGTGCGGAAGCGCCGAAGTTCCGAAAAAGAGCGCGAGCATAAGGGAGATGAAGTTCAGGCGATAGAGCAGCACGGTCATTGCCGGTTCTCCGGGCTGCGCCTCGAGGGGGAACAGTAGCCCGGGACGCATAAACGAAGACCCGGCGGTCGGCTCCTCGTAGAACACCGAAACCGCATCGCCCGAGGCCGCGGTAAACGATACCTGTTGTGGGCGCTGGACGGTCGTCTCCTGGTCCGAGAGTACCGACAGCAGGCGCAGAGGACCAACCGGTCCGGTCCGCTCGCCGTATTCCCCGGGAATCTCCGTTACCGCCCCCACCTGCCGCAGCCGCCCGGCGACGGCCGCAGGCACACCGTTGACGAGCGTACGCCCTCCCGCTGTAACGGTACGAGACTGGGTCTCCACGAGTGCCGCCGTTCCGGCAGCACTCTCGTCGAGCCACCACCAGTCCTCGACCATCAGTACCGCCTCGCCGTCGACACGCTCCACGGCCGTCGCCTCCACGTGCACGGTGCGTCCCTTTACCTGCGCACGGTAGCCGCCAGCCGGCACGGAGACCGCCGGTATGGGTCGAGAAATCCGATACAGAACCAGGTTCTCCGCGCCGGTGTATACATCGAGCACCGCGTGCCGGTCGGTAATCGTTGCACCGGGCATATCGGCGATGCGGGGGGTACCGTCGACCATCTCGACCGGCACGCGTTGGGACCGATAACTCGACAGTCCGGCCGCGCCCTCTTCGGTCGGTCGATCGGTGGTGCTCACCCCACGAAAGAGCACCAGCACGGACAGAATCAGCGCAAACGTGAGCAGAAGCCCCCCGTTGAAGAACTGCACATAGGTCGTGGAGGTCATCCCGCCGCTGGCGACGATGATAATAACCACCGTACCGACGATAATGACCCCCCAGTAGTGCGGGATACCCAGAAGCGGCTCGACGAGCACACCGGCACCTACCATCTGCGGCACAAGATAGAATAGCGAAACAACCAGCACACTCAATCCGGCGGCGAGCGATATGCCGGGATGGCTGAAATTCCTGTTGAGTGCGTCGGAAAAGGTAAAGGTACCCATGCGCTTCATCGGCTCGGCGATAACGAAGAGCGCGACAATCCAGCCCGCGAGGAATCCGATCGAATAGAGAAAGCCATCGTAACCGTGAAATGCAATCAGCCCCGCAATACCAAGGAAACTCGCTACCGAGAGATACCCGCCTGCGAACGCGACGCCGTTTACGCCCCAATGAACGGAGTTATTGGCGACAAAATAACCGCCGATTCCCGCAGCTTTACGACTCGTGCGCGTGGAAACGGTTAGAACCAGTCCGACAAAGATAACGAACGTAAGAATTGCGATCATTTACTCGCTTCCTTTTCGGGGCGCGCACAAGCGGTTATAGATGACGGCGAAGATAATCGCAATCACTATAAGCCCCAGACCGTACGCGATAGCCAGATTGAGTCCCAGCACGGCTCGAACACCCATCAGTTCGGGTCTGAACACGCTGAGCGCGACGAATCCGGCGTACACGAGGGAATACAACACGGTCATTCGAACACCGAGACGGATCTTGTAGCGTTCGAACGCCTGTTCCGCAGCATCAGCTTTCTCGGCCATCGGGAGCCTCCTTCCGTAAACGGTCGGGCTTGAGAAATGTCATTCAATGATACCACAGCACTGGAAAATCGGAAAAAGAAAGAATCGGCACGATCTATACAGACACACCTCGAAGACGCATCGGACCTCCACCACCGATGAGGCTGCTGATCAGGGCACTGCGATGTCGGCCGACGATCATCGACATGCCTGACCGAGCGGGTCCGCGCAGAACTCGCGGCCGGGCTCGCGCGCGTCGATGCCGCGGCATAGGCGGATTGGGTAGGGTTCAGGCTATGGCTAAGCAGTTTGCTTACTGAAAGGTCTCACCGAGATAAGGTCGTGATCGCCAACGGATCGCACATCGTCTTCGGACAACGTCACCAGAGCTTCAGTGCGTCCGGATGCTGACACAAACTCAACTTCAAGCCCGTCTGGTTCATAGACCTCAACGACTGCTCCGAGATCGCCGGTCAGTCAAACTTACCATCGACTGCCAACAGTTGACCATATCCTTTGAACTCAGGCAGCGACACAGGTTTCATTTGCGTCTGACGTACTTGATGAAAACACACGGGCCAGGACGGCGGCGGATCCGATCTGTCGGGCCTCCCGTGACTTGGTTCCGCTGCGAAGCGAGAGTATTGAGTCCGGCCCGCAGGAGCGTTATACTTGTCATACAAGAGGTGAACTATGCTGGCCGTTCGACTGGATCCCGAGACCGAAAACAAGCTGAACCGTCTTGCACACGAGACCGGGCGGAGCAAGAGCTATTATGTGAAACAGGCCATTGAAAGCTACCTGGAAGAACGTGAGGATTATCTACTCGCTTTGGCGGTGCTCGAGCGTGATGAACCCCGAAAGCCCATTGCTGAAGTGAGAAAAGACCTTGGCCTGGAACGTTGAGCTTACCGCAACGGCCGAGAAGCAGCTAAAGAAGCTGGACCGGAAGTGGCAAGGGGTCATTCTTGATTATCTGGAAGATGAGATCGCCGGCCTCAGTGACCCGAGGAGCCGCGGGAAAGGGCTTGTGGGTGACAGGAAAGGTATTTGGCGGTACCGAGTGGGTGATTACCGGATACTCTGCCAGATTCTGGACGCCGAACTGGTGATCGTAGCGGTAACTATCCGACACAGAAAAGACGCGTACGGAGGCTGAGTTGGACGACTGATGAACGACACGTCTAATTCCCGGCGGACATCAGTACGCCCTGTATAATGAGAACGACTTTCACTTTCATTTCGAGCCTCGTTAAGCAGTGCTCAGCTACCACTCAGCTTCTTCGTTCCTGGTGATCAACGACATACTCGCGATGCAAACGCACCATGGCTTCCTCCCATAATGTTCGTATGATCTCCGGCCCCAGTGAAGCCGAATCCAGGCGAGTTGTCGCCGGTGATTACAGGGAAGGTCACGCGCGGAGCACTCGTCGACGTCCATTGACCCGGCCGGAGCCTGAGCCTTCCTGCGCTGACGTGTCTGACATTTTCCCATAACGAGAAATA
>RECN01000153.1 GCA_007694005.1 Spirochaetaceae bacterium | reverse complement strand
GAAAACCTGTACCTCGTGTGGCCCGAAGCACAGCAGGGAACGCTGACCCGGCGCGAGGCGTGGACCTCTCCTGCCTACGGGGAACTGGCCCCGTCGACTGTTCTGCGCTATCGTCTCGAGGCGGCGGTTCCTGCGAGTATCGTCACGTGGATCAGTTTTCGCGAGCACACCCTGCGTTCCTGTGAAACGCAGAACGACCGTGTTCGCATCGTTGTAGACACTACCGGCGCGCGCGAAGGTCAGACCGGGCCCGTTGTTGCCGATATTTCACCGGGTCGGGCGACTCTGAGAAGCTGAGGTGACCGACTGAACAGGTATGGAGCGTGATTATGGATACCGAACTGGAAGCGATGATTCTACCGGAAAATTTTGATCCCGAAGCCAGCATGCCGGCGACGCGTACGGAACACGGGGTGTTTCATGTGACGCGCGAAGCTGCAGGCCTTGCCCGTCGTCTCGTTGCGAACGGAAGCAGCGAAGACATGAAAACGGCTGAGCGCGTCTACGAGGCGCTGCTCGCCTGCCAGGAGGTACGACCCGGGCACCTCCACTTCGGGAATTTCACGTGGATGGCGGAAGACGACGAGGTTGAAGATCTCAATGCGGTCGAATTTGTCCTTACACAGCTGATCGGAACACTCCGGTCGGATGCAGAGAAGCTCCGGAAGCACTCGGAAGCCCTGTTCGAGCGACTTCTGCAGTCCGTACGCGACGGACTCGCAGAGATTGCCCGTCTCGACGTGCATCCCGGTTACACGAACATCTGCGTCCTGGACATCGTTAACACCTGTCTCGGAGCGGAACTGCTCGGGGACGAGAAGCTCTTCCTTCGGGGCGCGCGCAAACTCGGCGTCTGGACAGGCTTTACGATACGCAGCGGACATGTCATGGAGTTCAACAGTCCGACCTATCTGCCGATCTGCATAGAGGCACTGACGGAGCTCTCGCGTGCCGTGCAGAACTCCGAGGTGCGAGCCCTCGCGTCTGCGGCTGCGCGCCGTCTGGTGTTGAGCGCAGGGTTGCGGCTACACCGGGCAAGCGGTCGCTGGGCAGGTCCACACGGTCGTGGATATGCGTCTTCAACTGCGCTTGAGGCGAGTCACCGTGAAACGCAGATTGTCCGTATGATCACCGAAGGACCACACCAGTACATTTCCGAAATTGCGGGGACCTGGAACGGCGCCATCTCCATTTCCGAAACCGCTTCAATCGACCAGGGACTGCAGTTCACGAGCTATCTGTCCGACTCGTTCAGTCTGGGGACCGCGCTGAAACCCTTTATGAGTCAGAGTAACGTCATGCTTGCCTACATCGCAGATCCTTCCGAACCCGGCCGGACGCGAAACGTGGTCTACAGTCGCTACCTGACTAATGATCAGTGGTACGGTGACTTCTACCACGATACCGACCGCAGCAACAGCCGGAATCTGCTCGACGAGGGTCAGTTTATCGGTCTGCAGGATCGTGGAGTCGTCCTCGGTGCCTATGCTCCCGGTGGACTCGAATCGGTTAGCGCGGCAGCTGCGTACATCATCATTGCGGATGCCGATGCCGTCGATCAAATCCTCGTGAACGATGAAGCGGTCGACTCGCTTCCGTATCCGGTTGATACGACGGCGGTCATCGGTTTTCAGATTGCCGACACCTGCATAGCCCTGCGATGCGCCGAGCTCACCGCGCTCGGCGCCGACGCCGGCGTATGCATCCTTCGCCGCGGGGCATCGCTTGTTGTCGAGTTCCTGCAGTACCGCGGGCAAAAGAAGACCTTCTGGGAGACACGGGCCATGGCCGGCTTTTTCAAAGGGAAGCCAGCGGTCGCGTTTGCGCTTTCTTTCGCCGAACGAAAGGCCTGCGGGACGCTGAACGAGCACATGGCCAGAATGGCCTCGCTGTACATCACTTCGGAGGCTGCTCCCCCCGGCATGTACGACGGTACGAGTACCCGGAAGTGGAACCTGAAGGTAGAAGACCCTGATTGCCCGACGCCGACCATAGAAATGAACGTCGACCTGTTCGCCTGGAAGCTGCTCGACGCCCGGCTGAATGATCACGAGCTCGGATGGCCCATGATAGACCTCCGCAGCGGACCGGTTTCATCCGTGCGGTGTACCGAGTCGGTCGATGGTTCGGCGGAACTCGAGTCTCTAAGGGCCGTCTGGAAACAGGGGTCTGTCTGGCTGATGCAGAGTGAGGACCATTCACAGTGGGCCTGTGGCTGGATCAATCCACACGCGATAGCAGGGACACTTTCGGTTCGGGCAGGTGACGCGGACTTCGTGGTCGAGAACACCATTGCGGGCTTTCTGCGGGTGCGGGGATCTATCGTGGAGGTGGACGAGGCGAGCATCGATGCAATTACGGTTCCGGATGGCTATGAGCTAGGTCGAACACAAAATACAAAAGAAGAGTAAGGAAAAAGGTATGAATCTGAGAATCATGAGTTTTAATCTTCGGTACAATAACCCGGACGACGGACGGTATGCGTGGCCCAACCGCGTCAACGCGGTGAAAGCACTCCTGGCGCACCATGCACCGGATATCCTCTGTACGCAGGAGGGGCTGCAGGAGATGCTGGAAACCGTGAGCGGAGCGTTTCCCCACTACGCCCGTTTCGGGCAGGGGCGCATGGCTGACGGTAGCGATGAGCACGTCGCCATCTTCGTGAATCAGGACGCCCTTAACGTCGTCGATCACGGGCAGTTCTGGATCTCGCCTGACCCGGAAGTGCCGGGAAGCCGCGCCTGGGACACCCTTTTTCCCCGAATCTGCACCTGGTGCGTCGTCGAAGGAGTCCATGACGCGGCGCGGCTCGCGGTGTTTAACGCTCATCTCGACAACCGGCAGGAGCGCGCCAGAGTGGAAGGCGGCAGGCTGCTGCGCGAGATGATGCCACAGATTGCCGCGAAAGAAGGTGTCGACCCGGGTTCGGTCGTTCTGTGCGGAGATTTTAACGCCTACCCGGATACGCCGGAGGTGCAGAGCTTCTGTAAACCCGCAGAAGGCGATGCGAATGCCCTGGTGCTGTCCGGATGCGACGACGTTGACCTCGGAACCTATCACGGCTTCCGCGGGGTGCCGTCTCCTGCTGCTATCGACTACGTATTGACCGGGGAAGGCGTAACGGTTGCCCGCCGGGAGGTAGACCAGCAACAGTATGAGAATACCTGGCCATCCGATCACTTTCCGGTGATCGCCGATATTACCGTGTCACGCTGACGCAGCAGTTGCCCGGAGCCGCAATCCGTCCCAGGCCGTCGCTATTGGATAGTCCGTGCCTGCAAAGAAGCGGTCCATTTCCGCGTGGGACCAGCCCTGATCGGGATTGATGTGGGTCGCACGGATCTGCGTGCCTGCGTGCAGGCATTCCGCACGGTCGAGTTCCTCGACCATGCGGACCAGGCTGCGACAGTCCAGATGCCCGGTAGGCTTCGCACCGCGGTCGGTTCGAGCTCCGAATGTGCAGTCGAGTACGATCAGATCGAAACTGCTCCCGCGGAGGAATTCCAGGGTTTCGGGTGCATAGTAGCCGGTATCGACCCCATAGAGCATCCGGAATCCGTTCGGCAGTTGAAGAATGTAGTTCAGTGCCACGTCGTCCGCTATGCGGCCGGTGTGGGTGCCGGGGACGGTACAGACCTGAAGTTCACCGACCGTATACATCTCCCAGAGCCGCAGTGTCTGAAACGAGAAACCGGGTTCGAGCCTGGCGCGCAGGTCGGCGATATCGGATTCGCTTGGTGCCGTCAGATTCTGACCGTAGTAGCGCGTCCGCAGGAGCCAGTCGAGCGCGGGAGCACTCAGGTACACGGATAGCTGCTTCTGGTCATGATCGTCTGCGTCCTGTTTCTGCAGGATTCCGTCGAGGTAGAGATGATCACTGTGGGTGTGGCTAATGAACAGATGCTCAAGACTGTCCCAGCTCATCCGTTCGCGTAGAAGCTGGTACCACGCATCCGGGCCGGCATCGATCTGGTAGCGCTCACCGATCCGGAGGGAAGACCGCGAACGGACGTCCCGCGTATCCGAAAATGAACCGCACATACGCGGTGAATAGCTCGCCGGGACACCTTGTGCTGCCCCGGTTCCAAGAAACAGAATGTCTTCATTACGGTGCATGTGCTCGTTCCTTAAGCTAATAAACGAAACTAACCGAAAGCTCACGAAAAAATTGTTGACAGATTACCAAAAAGGGCTGACCCTGTTACTACGCTTCTTGAACAGTAGATACGTGTTTCACGTTCGTGTTCAAGTGAGCAATCCGGGTTTCGACGTAATGTCGATTCGCACACGACCACATTTAAGGAGGTGCGTCAGTGAATTTACGACGTATCGTTTTGGTGCTCATGACATTGTTGCTGAGTGTTTCAGTGTTGTGGGCAGGCGGAAGGACCGAAGCGGCCCCCGCAGCGGCAGACGAGGACTTCCTCTCTCAAATGGAAGCACCGATGCTCGCCGAGAGAGTCTCTCGAGGAGAGCTCCCACCGGTGGAAGACCGGCTTCCTTCACCCGATCACAGAGCTGTGATTGAGCCCTATGAAGAACTTGGTCGCTATGGACTGTCCTGGCGCACAATGTATCGAGGTCCCGGTGACTGGCCCTGGTTCACGCGAACGGTCGGCCACGAGCAGCTCGTACAGTGGAACCGTGCCTGGGATCAGCTCGAAGCTGGCATCGCACGCGACTGGGAAGTAGCCGACGGCGGCCGCACCTATACCTTCCATCTCCGCGAAGGCATGAAGTGGCACGACGGAGCGGACTTCACCGCGAACGATTTCCGCTTCTGGTACGACAACGTCGTAACCCACCCCGACATCATCCTTGCGTGGCCGGGCTTCTTCTATACCGACGGAGACCTGTTCGAACTTGAGACGCCGGATGACTACACCGTTATCTTCCGTTTCAGCGGAGTCAACGCGTTCTTCCTCCAGGCAGCCGCTTCGGCGGATGGACGGTGGCTGATTCCTCACGCCGAGCATTACTTCAGCGAGTTCCACGGGGACATCAACTCGAACGCCGACTCAATTGCACGCGCAGCGGGTTACTCCGACTGGGTCGAGTACTACGAGTTCCTCGGTGACCAGTGGTGGGACAATCCGGATCGCCCGAGTCTGTACGCCTGGACACCGCGCGTCGGCGTCGGTGACGCAACCGAGCGTTGGGTGCTCGACCGCAATCCGTACTACTGGAAGGTCGATACGGCTGGCCGCCAGCTTCCCTACCTCGATCAGGTTGTCATGGACAACATTCCGGACAACGATGTGCGACTGCTTCGCATAACATCCGGTCAGGTTGACCTGCACTCCCGTTCCATGGGTGGTGACACGAACCTGCCGATCTACCGGGACAACGCCGAACGCGGCAACTACCGCATCTTCGAACTCGACCGCAGCGACACGAACGTGCACGCGATTGCGTTCAACCAGACGGTGAACGATCCGGTGCTGCGCGAGATTTTCGGGGAACGCGATTTCCGTGTGGCCATGTCGCTTGCGATCAACCGCCAGGAGATAAACGACCTGCTGTACTTCGGTCGCACCGAGCCGCATCACCACGGTCCACGTCCCGAAATGCCCTTCTACAACGAGCGGCTCGGTAAACAGTATACCGAGTACGATCCTGACGAAGCGAACCGGCTTCTCGATGGGCTCGGCTATACGCGCGGTAACGACGGCTGGCGTCGAGGACCGGACGGAAGGACTATCAGCGTTACGATCGACTCACACAGCGGTCAGGACGAGCTGGAACTGGTAGAACAGTACTGGGAAGCCGTTGGCATTCAGACGAACCTGAATATCATTGAGCGGTCCTTCATGACTGAACGCTACCTCAACAACCAGCACGAGGTTGGTCGCTACTTCGGTGGTCCCGGTCTCATCGACTGGTTCCTCGACTCACGCCACGAAGTTCCGACGCACTGGGAATCCATTTTCGCAGTACCCTGGGCAAACTACTACACCGGTGCATCAGGTCCTTCCGAAGAGCCTCCTGCCGATGTACGTGAGATGCAGCGCATCTGGACCGAGATACAGCTTGAGCCGGACCTCAACCGACAGATGGAGCTCGCAGGTCCGCTTCTTGAAATGGCAGCCGATCGCTTTGACGTGATGGGTCTGCTGCTGACCCCGCCGAGTTACGGCATTGTTCGCAATGACTTCCGCAACTTCCCGGCCCGTCAGTTCAACACCGGTGGTTCCTATAACGACCCCGGTCCGGCACGTCCGGAACAGTTCTTCACCACACGCCCGCGCTGATAACAGGCGGCAATCTGGTGTACTATGGCAGCCCCGAGATATTCGGGGCTGCCCTTATATTTTGAAGGAGGACCCACTCAGTGCTTACATACATCGTGCGACGAGTCCTGTATATGATTCCCACCGTATTTCTGATCTCTGTGGTCGCGTTTATCGTCATAAACCTTCCGCCCGGGGACTATCTGACTTCGATGGTTGCTCAGCAAATGGAAGAAGGAGATGCCGCCGCCGCGCAGGCGCAGGCCGAGCGTCTGAGAGTGCGGTATGGACTCGGAGAGCCGGTCATTGTTCAGTACTGGCGCTGGATCTCGGGCATAGTCCTCAGAGGTGACTTCGGGCATTCCTTTGAATGGCGCAGACCGGTCAGTTCTCTGATCTGGACCAGGCTCGCGCTTACCTTTGTTCTTTCTCTCACAACGACCATGTTTATCTGGATCGTGGCAATTCCGATAGGCATATATTCTGCCGTGAAGCAGTATTCTATCGGCGACTATGTGGCTACCACCGTTGGTTTTATCGGACTTGCTATTCCTAACTTTCTGCTGGCGCTCATTTTCATGTACATAGGGTTCTCGGTGTTCGGACAGAACGTCGGCGGTCTGTATTCGCCGCAGTACATAGGCGAACCGTGGACCATAGACAAAATTCTCAACATGCTTACGCACCTGTGGATTCCCGTCGTCGTTCTCGGAACGGCGGGTACCGCCGGGCTTATCCGGACGATGCGCGCTAACCTGCTCGACGAGCTGCGAAAACCCTACGTGGTCACCGCCCGATCGAAAGGGCTTACCGAACGCAGGGTAATCATGAAATATCCGGTTCGCATCGCCATGAACTTTTTCGTCAGCGCGCAGTCGAACATACTGGTATCGCTGATTTCGGGTGCAACGATCGTTTCGGTTGTCCTGAATCTCCCGACGACCGGACCGCTTTTGCTCGGGGCGCTCATGGCTCAGGACATGTACCTTGCGGCGACGTTTATTCTCCTGCTGAGCACACTGAACGTAATCAGCACACTTATATCGGACATTGTTCTCGCGTGGTTGGACCCCCGCATTCGCTACTCATAAACAACACACACCGCGACAGGAGTTACCATTGGAACCGAGAAGACCAGACGGACCAGCCGACAGAGATCATCTGCAGGGCAGACGCGCACAGTGGATGCGTCTGCCGTTCTGGAGCCGCATACGAAAAACCCGGCAGGGTAAGCTCGCCGGGGACGAGCCGATTGGCGTCGGTGAGAATCCTCTGCTGCGGGAGCAGACCACAGGTGCTTCCGAGGAAACTCAATGGCGCCTGATCTGGCGTCGCTTTCGAAGGCACCACCTCGCCATGGGCGGACTTGTCGTCGTGATCATGCTGTACAG
>RECN01000152.1 GCA_007694005.1 Spirochaetaceae bacterium | reverse complement strand
CGCTCGCGGATAACTTTTCCTACTATTCAGCGATGTCCTCGCGCATCGATAATCGCCTCGCGCACCCCAAGGGCGTGGTACTCATACCGCTCGCCGTGTCCGGCCGGGTCACTCGTCGCCTCAAGCCGGCCCAGCGCGTCGTATGAAAACCGCCACCGCTCGCCGGCCGCGTCGATCCGCTCGCTCAGGTTTCCTTCCTCGTCGTAGGAAAAGCGTTCTACTCCTCCTTTACGTCGTTGAGGTCGTTGTACCACCACCGCTGCGTGCGGCGGTCGGGGTCACAGAGATGGTTGATGTTCTGGGCGCCTTCCCACATGGCTCCTGACGGAGCCATGTGGGAGTCGCGCTCCTTCAGGCTCCGGCTTTCGCCTCCGGTCCGGCGGGCGAATCCGGTGGTGCGAAGGAGCTCAGCCATCCGGGGTCTCTGCGGTCGGCAGGGAACACAGCCGGCCGGACTCGCTTCGCGACCTTCCGGATCGCTGGCGCGGAAGAGGGCGACAAGTGCCGCACCCGCTTAACTTGGTTCGCCAACCCGGTCGGTTGAGCATGGCCGCGCTTTGTAACATCATCCACGAAACCGATGGCACAATCCTTATGAGGCATCTGCAGCGTGATTATCGCCCCCATTCCTGAACTTTTCATTGACGCCCCTTCTCGTTCCACGGCCATTGCTCTAGTCTTACGCGACGCCACGCTTAGACAAGTAGCTTCCTAAGTTACGCATGAACTTCGGTCGCTATACCCAGAACGTAAACGCCCAGACGATCGTTCCGACCCAGTACAAAAGCACCAATGTGCCGAACACAATCGATAAGCCCAAGAGCGACCGAAAGCGTCCTCCCCGCACTACGCCAATGATACCGCAAAAAACACCAGACAATGAAAATAGGTTAGCGACTATTAGGATAGCGGCCCACAATCTGGAGCTCTCGACCACTCGTTCGGTTGCAAGCCAAAGGCTCACGAAGAAAACCACCGTGATCGTAGCGCCAAAGGAACTAGCTACAAATGCGGTGCGTGTCAGACGGCGTTTGCCGGGCGGTTTTTCTGCTTCGTTCGAATACTCAGTCATTATCTTATCTCTATTGTGGGTTGCGATGACCGGACACTTCTCGAAAGTACAACTGGTTCGCCGATCGTTTCGCTGTTTCGGTAAGCGAATACAGATACGGTGAACTCACCTGGTACCATCTCTTCGTGAACGCGATGAAACACACCCATCGCTGAGAATTGATCCGGCGTTAATGTTCCCTCAACTAACGGGGAGTTCCAAATGATCTCATCTGTTATCGACGTCTCAGAAATCCCATAGGCTTGTACCACCGGCACTGAGTTCCCATCCGGCACTATCCGACTTATCGTCACATTGTACCACTCGGCCCGACATACTTCCAACCAGGATACTCGTACGTTTCCAAACTCGTAAGACTCCCCATCTACAGGCTCGATGATTTCGATCTCGCGGTTCACTTGCAGATTTCCGAAATCCTTTCGATTCCCGGATTCGAACCGAACCCTCATGAAATCCGGCAATTCTGTAAATACACGGGACGACGACCAAGAATTAGGATACCTCCGTGGCGACACGCTCGACATGAGTACATACTCGCCTGCGTGTCGAAACCGGACTGAGAACTCTCCTGACTCATCAAGATTCACCGTCCTCGAAGCTATCTCCTCACCACCATCAAGCAACGTGAACTCTACCTGCAGCTCATCGAGACGCTTGCCTTCAGAGCCAATAAATCGGCCCTCGACAAGCCAAGTGTTCTGACTCCAAAGCGTCAGTCCTACCATAAAGCTTCCGGAGAGCACTATAAGCATTCCAACGAATATCCACGTCACCCGCTGTTTGTTCATATAAACTCACTTTCTCAATAGGTGTTTAAGAGATTCTCAAAAAACTGACGCACAGGCCCAGCCTCCGACTCCTCGATCGCTTCTCGAACGAGTTCAGGGTTCTGCTCCAGCAAGTGACGTGCTTCGCTCTCCGATTCAACGTCCTCCCAACCGAACGTTTCTCGACCGAGGTTATCGAGACTGCCAGTTCGTTCGAACTTCTCCAGTTCGTAATTGCTAATATTGCCTTGTCCCAGTAGTCGATGAGTCGTCAATCTCAACGATCCTTGGAGACCCGACCCAGTCGTAACGGATGAAGCTACGCCGTAGTCCGGAGTGAGGGCATCACTTAACATCATGTTCGCTATAGGAAGTGTAACGGACTGTACGTCGTAACGTGGCCGGGACCCGTGAGCAGTTATTCCGTCAGGCGGGGGTGGTCCAAATGCTCCGAGTTCATTAACCAGATCAGCTGGCGTACTTGTCGAATCGGGTAGTCGCATACGCGGAATGGCCGCTGCGGTGACCACATCAACCGCAAGATCTCGAGTCTCACCATCCGCCGCCGCCTGCACATCAACCGCATCCAACCCCAGCGGATCCACAAAGTTCACCGGGTCATTGTTCACATACGCATACCAGTTCGACCCGTCCTTAATCGGGTCTTCGGTGAAAAACCGTCCCGTTGCAGGGGTATAGTGTCTGAACCCATAATCATACCCACCCAGAAACGGATCCAACCGCTTTCCGGTATACCCGTATCCTTCAGCAAGCGGTCCATGCCCGTCGGCTCGGCCTCCGAGCATAAGTCCATCGGCCTCGTCCCGTGCAAAGCGCTCCAAGCCATCGGCCGGCAGGCCGAAGGCATCGAAGGTAACCGCTCCCCCTCTGTTGCCTCTCGCAGGAGGACGGCTGATGTAGCGCACGCTTCCCCGCACGTCGTGGTGGTAGTAGCGTGCCTGTTCGGCTGCTCCATGCGGTGCGGATCGCAGGCTTGCGCCTGCGACTTCCCTCCGGGCCTCTCGCACATTGGCTTCGCCCAATGTGCTGCCGCCCTCCGGCGCGGAGTGCTCGCTGATGGTTCGTCCTCGGACCGCTATATGCACGCTTGAAAGAGTATACCTTCCGGCCGCTACACTGCCACCGCTTCGCCCCTCGCCGGGCCGCCGAAGGTCTGCGACCGATGGGCCGCCGCTTGCCTGGTGGACTGCCGCGAGAGAGAACCCCATTCCCCGGTAGCTGTTACGACTGGTCTGTGAGCGTGCGCCCTGCGGTGCCACGCTTCGTTCAACCCGGCGGCCAAGCGGATCATACGCATAATTGGCTACTCCGGCAGGGCCGAAATCAGGGGTGTTGCCCCGGTGGCGATGCCGATCTGTCGGGCTACCCGGACCGCTCGTTTCAGGCGCCTCGGGTGGTGCTTCACCGTCACTCGGCTGCTCGGCTCCGTGCTCTCCGTGGCGGAGCGAGAACGCTCGGCCGGGCTCTCCCGGTGGTGGCGCCTCGCTTTGACTTCCGTGTCGGTACGCTCCGGCAATCGAGCCGACCCGTTCGCCTGACTCGCTCTGAGGAGCGAAGCGCATCGATGTCGCGCGGTTGATATCACTTTCTCCGTAGTAGTCCCGCTCCACGGCAACCACACGGCCTCGAGCGTCATACCCGTAGCGCACTTCACTCACTCCGGCTAACTGCTCGAGCACCATGTTGCCCTCCGGATCATACGCATAGCGCCGCTGCCCCTCGCGAAGAAGACGGTTGGCGCCGTCGTATTCGTAATCAAGGCAGGCCGGCTACGACTGTTCCTGCTCAACCTGCTTCGCCAGCTTGGTAATCTCTGCCCGGCTTAGCTCGGTAACCTCGACCACATCTTGGATCGGATAGCCTTTGCGAAGCATTCGAAGTGCGGTCGCACGACGGCCTTCGTTAACTCCTTCCTGGAGACCTTCCCGAAGACCCTCTTGGCGCCCTTCTTGGCGGCCTTCTTGGCGGCCTTCTTCTTTCCCTCGATTCTCAATCTGGTCTACTACATCGCTCAACATAGGTCTTACCTCCCGTAGCTCTCGTATCCGGTCAAACTGTTGCTCGCTCGCGGCGCCGCGAAACATCCTGTTAATCCCGCGCCGAAGGGCGGCAGCTGAATCGATAGATTCAGCGAGAGCCCGGAGGGAAGTCGATCGCGGCAGCGATCGATCCGCAAACGCCAAACATCAGAAACTGCTCCGGCCGCTCGCCGGCAAGCAGATCGATGACCCGGTCGATTGCCGCACGCAGCTCCGTGTCATCTCGCCGCTTATCCAGGTACATTACCGCAGCGAGTATGCCGTGTATCCGTTCGAGCGTCTCATCGCTTATATCCTGCTCGATAATCGGATAGTACTCGAAACTCGGAATATACCGCTCGGCGATCGCAGGCTCAATGAGCTCGCGCACGTTCCTCGGTACCGTCCATCTCTCATTTCCATTGTACAGCAGAATCGGGAATACCGCAGGCAGTTTCCCTGCCTGACTCGTGCGGTAGAACTGGTCGTAGAGCCCGAGTATGTAGTGCAGCATACGAATGGGAATCGACTTATCGACCGTTGACTGGAACTCTATAAGCACATAGATGTACACATCCCGGTCGCCCGAGCGTACCCGATAGATCACATCTGATTCGCGGTCGAGAAACTCGTCGCTGACAAAGCTTTTGTCGAAGGGCGTTATGTCCTCGACCGTGACCCCGGAGAACACCTCGTCGTCGACGAAGCGGGTAAGCAGCTGATGCACTACCTTAGGACTCGAGAAGAGATATTTCCACGCGCTGTCGTGCGATCGGCGAAGTTCGGACATAAGGCTATGAGACGATTATGGCGGAGGTTTTTGCAGCTGTCGAGCGGGAGATGGACCAAACGCCGGATCGCCGGTGCGGATTGCTCAAGCGCATCATCCGCGGTCGGAGGACACTTCAATGTACCAAGCGTCATTCCTCAATCGTATCGTGTCACTCGTCTCGGTACTCATACTCGAGTCGGTGTCGTTCCGGAACCTCGAGACCGTGGTCGCGAACGTCCGGACTATAAAAGACCCGTTCGCGAATACGACCTGCAATCCACAATTCGTCTATGCGCAACTCTTCGCCATCCTCACGTTCGTATATCCATTGTTTCCAGACGCCTTCACCTTCATCCCGCTCAGAGTACGTCCTCCGTACATACGCAAGTTCATGAGGAAACGCAAAATATCGGTCATAGGTTGGGATACACGTGGTCACTCCCGAACTCGTCTCGCAGCGCTCCACATGCGTTGCTCCGGTGTGTTCAACGTAATACCTCACCTCTTGCAGACATCCTGATTCCCATTCGAGATGGACAGTTGCAAAGGTTTCATCGGACTCCACATCTCCCGTCCACTTGCGTATCAGACGCCCATTGTTGTACTCGAAATGTTGGTCTTGCCTGTATCGGAACCCGTCGGATTCCTCTACTATTTCTACCAGCCGTTCCTGTTCGTCGAATCGATAGACATTTACCGTCCTCGCTTCACCCTGAGAATCAAGATACTCGACACGCCACGTATCGCCAAAGTCAAGAATCCGGACACCGGGAGAACCAATGAACTCTCCGTGGATCATGAATCGTTGGCTAACGATCGTTCGCTCGTTGTCCTGCTCTTCGATCTCGAACACAAGTCGGCGAAACTCCTCACCGGTCTCCTCATCGTAATACCGGATCTCCCGAAGGCGCGGGTCAACCGAGAGTACATCCGGTATCAGAGCCTTTGGAAAGCCAACGGCCTGAACGGATACCACAGTCGCTAAAGCGATTGCAATTCCAACGATTCGAGTCCAGACGGATCTGTCGCAGGCTCGGTTACTTCGGTCTCGGTTTAGTCGTCTTTCAGTCTTCATGATGTGTTCTCCTCAATACATCTTACCCGAGTCATTTGAAGAGTTGCCGCCATATGGACCGGGCACAACGTTCCCGCTCAACGAAGGACTCGGTGACTCATGGTGCAAGTGTGGGCCCGTGAGATTCCCGGTCAGGCCTATCAGTCCTACTTTTGTATCCGCCGGAAGCGTCACCTCTGGAGTAGCTGAATACCCGCGTTCCTCGAGTCTCCGACGTTGCTCAAGAAGCTCCGACAGCTGCGTCGTTGACTCTGCCCCGGGCTTCAAATGGCCAAAGAGGGTGTCCGATGCTCGTCCTGGCTGCGTCGATCCTTCGACCATGTATCCATAGCCATCTCCCCTTGTTAACTCGTATTCGACTCTCCCCGCATACGGATTCGGGCTAACTTCATCATCGTCGCGAAACCATCCAACATCGTTGATTGTAACGTCGGTCGTGGTTTGTACCACCGTGCCCACCGGCGCGCGGTAATCGCGCGGAGGACTCCCGGTGTACGTCGGATGGCGCCGACCGGACGGATAGGTGTCACCCGCCGTCAAGCGAAACCGGCTCTCAGGAACCCGGACCGGTCGCCCTTCGTACTCGCCTGAGGTGTCCTGGTGAAGTTCTATATACCCCGCAATGGCAGCCTCAAGCTCCCGTGCCTTATGTCCGTACCACTGGTCAATAGTCGAGGAAATCTGCACCTGGCTATTGGCCACACCGGCCGACCCACTCGTTTGATTGAATACGAGACCTTGCCCACTCAACCCCAACGGATCCACAAAGTTCACCGGGTCATTGTTCACATACGCATACCAGTTCGACCCGTCCTTAATCGGGTCTTCGGTGAAAAACCGTCCCGTTGCAGGGGTATAGTGTCTGAACCCATAATCATACCCACCCAGAAACGGATCCAACCGCTTTCCGGTATACCCGTATCCTTCAGCAAGCGGTCCATGCCCGTCGGCTCGGCCTCCGAGCATAAGTCCATCGGCCTCGTCCCGTGCAAAGCGCTCCAAGCCATCGGCCGGCAGGCCGAAGGCATCGAAGGTAACCGCTCCCCCTCTGTTGCCTCTCGCAGGAGGACGGCTGATGTAGCGCACGCTTCCCCGCACGTCGTGGTGGTAGTAGCGTGCCTGTTCGGCTGCTCCATGCGGTGCGGATCGCAGGCTTGCGCCTGCGACTTCCCTCCGGGCCTCTCGCACATTGGCTTCGCCCAATGTGCTGCCGCCCTCCGGCGCGGAGTGCTCGCTGATGGTTCGTCCTCGGACCGCTATATGCACGCTTGAAAGAGTATACCTTCCGGCCGCTACACTGCCACCGCTTCGCCCCTCGCCGGGCCGCCGAAGGTCTGCGACCGATGGGCCGCCGCTTGCCTGGTGGACTGCCGCGAGAGAGAACCCCATTCCCCGGTAGCTGTTACGACTGGTCTGTGAGCGTGCGCCCTGCGGTGCCACGCTTCGTTCAACCCGGCGGCCAAGCGGATCATACGCATAATTGGCTACTCCGGCAGGGCCGAAATCAGGGGTGTTGCCCCGGTGGCGATGCCGATCTGTCGGGCTACCCGGACCGCTCGTTTCAGGCGCCTCGGGTGGTGCTTCACCGTCACTCGGCTGCTCGGCTCCGTGCTCTCCGTGGCGGAGCGAGAACGCTCGGCCGGGCTCTCCCGGTGGTGGCGCCTCGCTTTGACTTCCGTGTCGGTACGCTCCGGCAATCGAGCCGACCCGTTCGCCTGACTCGCTCTGAGGAGCGAAGCGCATCGATGTCGCGCGGTTGATATCACTTTCTCCGTAGTAGTCCCGCTCCACGGCAACCACACGGCCTCGAGCGTCATACCCGTAGCGCACTTCACTCACTCCGGCCAACTGCTCGAGCACCATGTTGCCCTCCGGATCATACGCGTAGCGCCGCTGCCCCTCGCGAAGAAGACGGTTGGCGCCGTCGTATTCGTA
>RECN01000203.1 GCA_007694005.1 Spirochaetaceae bacterium | reverse complement strand
AGGCCGCTTCTGAGCAGGGATGCCACGCCCTTCGATAACGCGAGGCGACAGCTTCGGACGGCCTTGTCCTCGTGGGTGATAATGCGATGATCGTGATAATAGCGACTGTAGAGTTTCGCGACCTCGTACAGATGACCTGCAATAAGAGTCGGGTTGTACTCGGCTGCAGCCTGAGCAACTATTCTGGGGAACTCGCCGAGCAGGCGAACGAGTTCCCACTCTTCGTCGAGTTTGAGAACTGAATAGTCGAGCTCGGCGTCGGAAACAAGTTCGGTCTGACTGCTTTTACGGATCATGCTGCTGATCCGTGCGCCGACGTATTGCAGATAAGGTCCCGTGTTTCCGGTGAAGCTGATGGATTCGGCGGGATCGAAAACCATGTCCTTATTTGGATTGACCATAAGCAGGTAGTAATGCAGCGCCCCGAGCGCGATCCTTCTGCTTGTTTCATCGACATCCGAACTGTCTTCGATCCGTCCTTTGGACTCGATCTCTGTCTTCGCGAGCTGCATGAGCTGGGCAATGAGGTCATCGGCATCGACAACCGTCCCTTCCCGGCTTTTCATCCTGCCTGTCGGCAGGTTTACCATGCCGTAGGAGAGGTGAAACAGATTGCTGGCCCAGGAGTAGCCGAGTCGTTTAAGAACTTCGAACAACACCTGGAAATGATAGCGCTGTTCACTCGCGACCACATACACGAGGCGGTCGAACTCCCAGTCGCGATGACGGGCGATGGCCGTCCCGATATCCTGTGTGATGTACAGACTCGTACCATCAGCCCGCAGCAGAACTTTTTTGTCGAGACCAGCGTCTTCCAGGTCGACCCATACAGCACCATCCCCGTCTCGAAAAAAGACCCCCGTGTCGACACCCGAAAGAATTTCCTGTCGACCGGACTTGTAGGTGTCGCTTTCATAGTATACCGCGTCAAAGTGTATGTCCGTCATTTCGTAGGTCTGATCGATACCGGAAATGGTCCACTCGTTCATCTGCTTCCAGAGAGCCATGACGTCCGGGTCACCCTGTTCCCAGCGTCGCAGCAGATCGGAAGCCCGTTGCGGAGCTTCGGGATCGTCCTTCGCGATCTTCTGATACTCGACATACCAGTCACCGACGAAGTGATCACTCTTGCGGCCGCTCGATTCCGGTGTAGCACCCTGCCCTCGTTCGAGGTACGCGAGCATGCTCTGACAGATGTGTATGCCTCGGTTGTTGATCAGGTTCACCTGACGCACGTCGGCTCCTGCGGCCTGCAGGATGCGACTGACGCTTTCGCCAAGCGCGTCGTTTCTCAGATGCCCGAGGTGCAGCGGCTTGTTGGTGTTCGGACAGCTGAACTCAACCATGATGCGCTGTCCGCTCATGGACGAACCGCGACCCCAGTTTTCGGCAGCTGTATTGACCTCACGAAGTATGCGTTTCAGTTCCATCGGCCTGTCGAACCGGATATTGAGGTAAGGGCCCGCAACACTCACGTGCTCGTCGTCGTCGAGAAGACGTAACAGGTCCTGCGCAATGGCCTGAGGAGAACTGCGGAATACCTTTGCGAAGGGAAACAGTGGAAACGCAAGATCGCCGAGCTGGCGGTTTGGAGGCGTTTCGGCCGCCGGCATAAGATCCTCGACCGCACACTCAACACTCCGCTCGGCTGCGAGTGTATACAATGCGTTAACTACTTTCTGGGTCCATGTGTTCTTTATGTCTGTCATAAGAGGACCCGCATTATCGCTGGAAAGGCCCCGCTGCGGCAAGCATGCGGAGGAAACCCGTGCTGCCGTCACGCCGGTAGCTAGCAAGAAGCGGATTGTGGTACGTGCAGCTGGACACGACTCGCGCATGCGAAACTCCGAGATCTTCAAGCAGCGTGATATTCGCTGCTTCCAGGTCGATGAACCACTCCCCATCGCGCTCGCAGGAGCTGTGTGCTCCGAAGGTTTCCCCGAACGCAACCGCACGTTCCCGCGGTACTGCGTAGGCCTGCACCGAGATCGCAGGTCCCAGGACGGCTCGCAGCTGCCCCGGTCGCGTACCCGTGTGCGTACAGATGCTCTGTACAGCCGCCGTTACGATTCCGGTCCCCTTCCATCCGCTGTGAAGCAGCGCCGAAATACCGCTGTCCGGATGCTCAACGAGGACAGGCATGCAGTCGGCAACTGTTACCCCCGCCCAGCACGAGCGCCTGTCGAAAAGAATTCCGTCAGCTTCAGGAACCTCCGCGTTGCAGGAACCGGCTTCCGCCTGCATGCCGGGAACTGCATCCCAGTTCCGTACCGTCTGACTGTGTACCTGCCGGACCATGCGAAAACGATCGTGTGCGACCGCGAGATCCTCGAGATACCGCAGACGGTGTTGACTGTACCTGCCCGAGGGGCCCATATCTCCGGCTGAAACGAGGCTGAGTATGAAGCCGGGGGATAGTTCTACGGTATCCGGCCGAGGCTTTCGGAGACTCTCGAACGAAACGTGCGTGATTTTCATTTATGTGTCCTGTGTGCTTTCCAGATCGAACAGCCCCGCAAGGGTTTCTTCCACCGCCTTGCAGGAAACGAGAACTGCATCAAGATTCTTTCGATACTGATCGCTGTTCCTGCCATCGATGGAGTTCAGATTCGATAATGTGTCGTAGGGTCCTCCGACCTCGCCGTAAAGTATGCCGTTCAACACCGCGCAGACACTGCGTAGAGCCTGAACGGTATCCGACGCGATCTGCGCTGCCGACTTATGCACGAGCACCAGCGCCTTGCGGCGTTCCGCCTTGCGCTTCTGGGGATCGGGAAAGTCCTGTGCGATGCGATGCAGTACGATTCCTGTAGTACCTTCCTCCGATATGTCACGGCGGAGACGCCTGATGCGGTCAGGTATCGTACGGAGGGTTTCGAACGAGTCGTTGAACTCTGTACGATTGGCATCCTTGTAGAACTGCCCGTTCACCTGAAGAAGACGCAGTGGACCATGATGTTCTTTCATGAATACGGTATCGAAGAAGGTCTTCAGAAACCCGAGTGTACCCGCGTACTGGCCGGGCTCCCGATCGTCCGAGCCGGGGTAGTCATTCATGAGCTGTAGCGTAGTCCCCATGAGCTGTGAACCACGGTTCATGAGAGCCGTGCGTCGCTGACGCGTCACAAACTCCTTATGGCTCGCATCAATGTGGTTGTGCCAGTACCGTTTGATCGTCGCAAACCAGTCTTCACCTCCGCCGGCGCGATCGGGTGAATAGTGAAGCGAGTTCAAGGCGACGCGGGTCAGTGCGATAAGGGGAACCGTTCTCCCGAACTCGGCAATGACGCCGAGCGAGTGAGACAGGTTCCTGACCCGGTACGTAGAAGCATTCTCGTCACCTTCGTCATCATCGTCCCCGTCACGAGCGTCGAGGCGCAGCCACGAGTACAGAGCACGAATCATAAGGTCACCGGGAGAAACCCGTAAGCCCTGGAAAAGCCCCGAGAGACGTTCAAGGTACGGAGCAGCCGACCTGAGAGACGTGCTCTCGACTTCGGTCCCGTGGCTCGCGTGGAACAGGGCGAAGAACTTTGCGAACTCAAACCCGGCGAGCTCTCTGAGGTTATCGATGTATCGTGCGTTCACGTACATTCTCGTGCGGGCGTCAGATGGAATGGCCTGCAGGGTGTCTTCGAGACAGTTCTCCATATGCCGTTTGACATCTGACTCGCTGTAATCAGGGTGAGCTTCCGCCACCTCGTCGGGATTCATCTCCGTATCAAAGACCGTCCGCGACTCAAAAAAATCGAGCCCGAGAAGGACGGTCAGAAACTCACCTTTCCGGACACCGGTTATGGGTCCGAGAAGCGTTGCACAGGAACGCGCGGCCGATTCGAGTTCCCGGACCCGGTTGTAAAGACCCGGTAAGGCGATCTGCTCACCGACTGAGATCAGGCCCGGTGCGGACTGATCGACCCGTCGAGCGAGCGCTTTGAGCATATCCCGCTCATATAAGTCGACCGGAGATACACTGAAAAAAATCGAGCGGATGAACAGCCAGAATCGGGTAAGGAATCCAAGCTGCCGATACCGGTGTTCGACGAGCTCCTGTGCATCGGAGTACTCGTCCTGTCGGTCTTCATCGAGGACCGTGTCGCCCTGCGGAGCGATCGACCGGGTAAGTTCGTCGAGAAGCTCCGAACGCTCATCATCAGAGATCTGGGAAACCAGACGATCGAAGGTCGAATCAGTCACCGGCTCTGCACTCCACTGTTCATATGTCCATAGTAGAATTACCGCGTATGCAGGTCAAATACCATGGATCATCGACAGTCCGTGAAATAATTCCGGGGTCGACTTGACATGAACGCATAGAAATGGAGAATCTGTATCCGAAATGACTGCTGTGTATCAGTTGGGTATTGCACTACTATCCGGTCTCATTATTCTATCCCTCACAGGGATAGCCGGGTGGAGAGCGCCCCATCGATAGGCCACGGGCATACGCCGGGCATATCGGATCAAAGCCGTTCTTCCCCATAGGGAGAACGGCTTTTTTTTTGGTCCGCTTCCCGGGACAAAACGCTCGCAAAGAGCAACAATGGATCGAAGGCAGGGACTGCATTTCGATCAGGAGGTGAAGATGGAAAAGGTCGATATTTTTGATACGACACTGCGGGACGGTGAGCAGAGTCCTGGTGCATCCATGGACGTGGAGCAGAAGTACGAGATTGCTCTACAACTGGAACGCCTGGGCGCAGATATTATCGAAGCCGGGTTTCCGGTGAGTTCTCCCGCACAGTTCAACGCCTGCAAGCTGATCTCCGAGCGCGTACGCGGATTGAAAGTGGCAGCCCTGGCCCGCAGCAACATGAAGGATCTTGATGCGGCTATTGAGGCAACCAGGGACGCCGCTCATCCCCGCATACATACCTTCATCGGGTCCTCCCCGATACACATGGAGTATAAGCTCAAGAAAACCGAAAGTGAGGTGCTTGAGATGGCCCGCGCAGCGGTCCGTCACGCCAGATCGAAGGTTGCCGAGGTCGAGTTCTCACCGGAAGATGCTACCCGCAGCGATCTTGAGTTTCTGTACCGCCTCATTGAGACCGTGATAGACGAAGGGGCAACCATCATCAACATTCCTGATACCGTCGGTTACTCGGTGCCCGACGAAATCCACCGAATGATCACGAGTATCAGAAACAACGTCCCGAACATCGACAAGGCGATTCTGTCGATACACTGTCATAACGATCTTGGCCTCGCGGTTGCGAATACGCTTGCAGGTATACAGGCGGGGTGCAGACAGGCCGAGGTGACCATTAACGGGATCGGTGAACGCGCCGGGAATGCCAGCCTCGAAGAGCTCGTCATGGCGCTGAACGTCAGGAAGGAACTGCTTGGGTTCCAGACCCGCGTCAACACGACGCACATCTACAACACCTGCCGCATGCTCTCGAGCATGATAGGTTTTCCTATCGCCCGGAACAAGGCAGTGGTCGGAGAGAACGCATTCTCACACGAGGCAGGCATACACCAGCACGGCGTTCTTGCAAACCGGAGCACCTACGAAATCATGACTCCGGAGTCCGTTGGAAGGGACGCATCGAAGATCGTTCTCGGCCGTCATTCCGGCATGCACGGATTTCGAGGACGCCTTGTCGAGCTCGGAATAACGCTCGAAGAGAACGAGTTGAAGCGCGCGTACGATCGCTTCGCGCAGATCGCAGACCGCAAGCGTGAAGTCTTTGACGAAGACCTCTTTGCCATCGTCAGTGATGAGCTCGGACACCAGACCAGCGGCTACAGTCTCGACTACTTCAGCATTACCAGCGGAAACATCCATGTCCCGACCGCCGGAGTCCGACTCCGTCTCGACGGTGGCGAACCCATGGAAGAAGCGGCAACGGGCGATGGTCCCGTCGACGCGGTCTTCAAGGCCATCGACCGGGTAATCAACGTACCTGCCCGACTCATCGAGTACAACGTTCACGCCGTTACGCCTGGCAAGCAGGCAATGGGAGAAGTGAGTGTATCGCTCGAAATTGAGGGAATCCGTGCTACGGGTCACGGGAGCTCGACCGACATTATCGAGGCGAGTGCACGCGCCTACGTCAACGCGCATAACCGCTACTCCGCAATCAGGAACATAAAAGAGCAAAGGGAGCTTGACAGCCTATGAGTGATCTGAAGACGGAACTGCCACGGGTTCACATGTACGATACGACGCTGCGTGACGGTATGCAGGGCATAGAGGTGAACTTTTCGCTTGAAGACAAGCTCGCTATCGCGCACGCGCTCGATGACGCAGGTATCGACTTCATCGAAGGTGGCTTCCCCATGTCCAACGAAAAGGAAGCAGCGTTTTTCGAACGCGTTAAAAACGAGCATTTCAAACACGCTCAGATTGTCGCGTTCGGTTCTACCCGCGGACCGGGTCACGCCGCAAAGGACGATGCTCACATGAGAGCGCTCGTCGAAGCGGAAACACCCTACGTGATCGTAGTCGGTAAGACCTGGAAGGCGCATGTCGAAAAGGTTCTCCGCTGTTCCCACGAAGAGAACCTCGAGATGATACACGACTCGCTGAGCTTCCTCAGATCTGAAGGGCGACGGGTATTTTTCGACTGCGAGCATTTCTTCGACGGGTTCCGGGACGACCCGGATTACGCGCGAAAGGTTGTACAGACAGCCTATGACGCTGGTGCCGAGTCGGTGGTACTCTGCGACACCAACGGGGGAACGTTGCCATCGGATGTTATCGAGGCGTATCGCGCCATGCCCGAAGGCATTCCTCTGGGAGGCCACTTTCACAACGACTGCGGAACAGCCGTTGCAAACAGTCTCGTCGCGATCGAAGCCGGAGCAACACAGATACAGGGCACGATCAACGGCTGGGGTGAGCGCTGTGGAAACGCAAATCTTTGCGCCATCATGCCAAACGTCATTCTGAAAATGAAGCGGACCTGCACGGCAGCGCCGTATCTTTCGCATCTGACCCCGCTCTCGCGCTTCGTCGCCGAGAAGGCGAACATCATTCCCGACAAGCGACAACCCTATGTGGGAATCGCCGCCTTCAGTCACAAGGCAGGTCAGCACGCCGATGTGATCGCGAAAGAAGGCAGGCTCATGGAGCACATAGACGGCGCCATGGTCGGAAACGAACGACAGGTACTGCTCAGCGAGCTCGCCGGACGATCTACCATCGTTGACAAGCTCAAGCCATACGGGGTGTTTGACAAAAAAAGTCCGGAAGTCGGAAAGCTTCTCGAAGAGCTTAAAATGCGGGAGCGTGACGGGTATGAGTTCGAAGCGGCTGAAGCGAGTTTCGATATTCTCATGCGTAAAACAGTCGGAGAGTACAGGCAGCTCGTGGAGTTGAAGAACTACCATCTCGAAACGTACAAAACGGCAGACACGGAAAGTAAGACCGTCGGCAGGATGTTTCTGAACAGCGACGCGAAAGAAATCATGGGAGCAGCAGTCGGAGTCGGCCCCGTGGAAACGCTTGATGCGGCTCTCAGGGACGCCTTACGCGCGCATCATCCCTGGCTCTCAAAGATTCACCTCGTGGACTACCGGGTTCGTGTGCTTAATCCGGAACGGGAGACTGCTGCGAAGGTCAGGGTGTTCATCAGTTCAAGCGACCATAACCACACGTGGGATACCGTCGGCGTTCATGAGAACATAGTAGAAGCAAGCTGGGAAGCGCTCGTGGACAGTCTCGAGTATTACTATAACACCTTCGTTCCCGGGCAGCCTTAAGACGTG
>RECN01000057.1 GCA_007694005.1 Spirochaetaceae bacterium | reverse complement strand
AACAAGGCCTGGAACAAGGCCTCCACGAGGGACTCGTTGCTACGCTTCTGCGGCAGGTGGATCGTAAGTTCAGCGTTACCCAGGCAGAGCGTGAGCGCATCCGTGCTGCCTCGGATCCCGAAAAACTCCAGGCGGCGCTCGATGAGATCATAGAGCCGGCTGCTACACGCGAATCGGTTCTCAAGCGCCTCGAATAGACAGAGACCGGACCAGTCAGGAGCGCGCGAATCACCCACCCCCAACATTAAACTCAACCCGATCGATCACCCCCTTGTAGTACTCCAGATCGCCGTCGGGCAGGTGCCAGGTTATCTGTACGTTTTCTCCGATTCTGATGGCTCCCTGTGTCTTGTAGCTTGCAACCGTCGCGGAGAACCTGACTTTCCTGTAAGTCCTTTTGCCGGTGGTATAGTAGCGGTCAAGCGTTTCGAAGCGGGTAAAGTAGCCTTCGTCGTCGAAATGGAACTCGCCGGTGACCGTAATCCCGTTGTCGCAGAGCGTACCGCGTACGACCCGTTCATCAATCTGCTCCCAGGAAACGGACTCGAGCAGCACGTACCCGGGTATGAACATGAACTCGCAGAATGCGGTAATCAAGGCGGACTGGGCTACTTCGGGACTGTCGTCGTACACAACCGGAATGACCCGGAACAACTTGCCGTTCATCTCACCGTAGCCGTCGCGATACAGGTCGCGGGCAGCGACCGGCATGGACAGAAACTTCATGTACGCGACGCGGCCGATCGGCTTCACGGAGTTGAACTGTATGGTCTCAAGTGGAGCCCAGTCTTTCTCAGGCGAAAGCCGAATGGAGCTCTCGGCCCAAACCACGTCAGCGTTCACGGGTACCGGCGTCCCCATGTAGCCGCAGACTTTGAGGTACTTCCGTATGGGTTCAGACAGGCCTGCTGTCAGCTCGTCGGAGAACACCGCACCACCGCCGGTGCCGTTCCGGGCCGCGCCTGCGTTGCGACTGAGAAGTGCGGCCCTGTCTTTGAGAAACATCTTCTTCATGCATGTGTTTATATCCTGTAACGGATGACATAGACAGGGCCAGGCGAAACCACTATCGACGCGGAGCGCGTTTGGACAGGCCTGCTTCGACCGTCTGCAAGGCCACGGCTATCGCTTCATCACGCAGATTCTCCTGTTCAATGAAGCCTCCGCGGCGCAGGAACCCGAACGCTACCCATTCGCGGCGGTCCCTGCTCCTGCTCAATAATGCGATTCAGGCTTTTCTGTGGCGGTCGTCTTTTCAGACGCGCAGGTGAAGCATCCGGTAGTGCAGCTCTTTTCTGATCGTGTCGGCGACTTCAAGCACGGCGTTTCCCTGAAAACCGTTCGTTCGTGCGTGTTTCAGGAAATACGGCAATATCCGCGGTGCCCATCTGCTCGCGGTCGTATCGCTACGGTAGGGCACGCATACTTCAAGAACCGGCTGCTCCGGTATGCAGGTTGTGTGCAGATCCGCATCGGTACTGACGGTGTTCCAGGTTCGCTGAAACGGGTCGTCCAGTACCGGGGCAATAGAGCCGAAATGGTCGAACAGACGATCGTTCGCGCCCGCTACCCCATCGGGATTCTCCCGCAACCAGAAACCTGCAAACCCACGGCCGGACAAGGCTTCGTTCAGATTCAGATACACGGTTGCCGCATCGAACCCTATGATTCTGTGTCGGTTCAGGAGATCGTGGTAGAGATCACCGCGCAGCTTGCGAATCGAGCCCTGTCTGCGGTACTCCCCGGCGAAGGGGCGACATACCAGATAAAACGGGCCGGCGGTGGTGGATTGTACGTCCGGCAGACGACGCCACGGGTTACGCATGGGACATAGTAAAGCCCAGAAGGAAGGACGTCAAAGTTCCTGACGGAACGGCATTTCCCGTCTTGTCTGTCTCACATAGTGGAGATATGGTGAGCGCTGTGTTTTGAGTCTATGGTGTTGCTCAGCGAGTGGGAGGTCCGGGTTGGTTGATACACGTCTTCTGACTGTGGTCAAAGTGTCGGTAATCATCGGCTTTTTTGCGCTTTCCGGATTTCACACAATACAGGAAGGCCGGCGAACCCGCGAGTTTATTCGTGATTACGAAATCACCTCCCTCGGAATGGCGGTATCGGCGCATCTGTACCGCACCGCGGACCGCTATCACCGGATCGGAGAGGAACTTCTTCGTGACGGATTCCTGCGGGACTGGATTCTCGGGGGCGAGGAGAACGAGGACGTTCTCAGGGAGTTCCTTGAAGATATCCGCGAACGCTTTGGCATGCTCGACGCCAGCATCGTAAGCGATCTGAGCGAGACCTATTACGGAACCGACGGCCGCACCCTCGCGCTGTCGCCCTGCTGACGCTGACCTTCACCGTGTTTACCCTGCTGACCGTTCGAGCGGCCCGCACACGGATACACAGCCAGGCACAACGACTTGAAGAACTGGCCGGACAGGATATGTTGACCGGTCTGGATAATCGCCTGCGATTCACCGATATCGCGACACGGGAAGCAGCACGCATTCACCGCACCGGAGAGGAATCAAGCCTGATTCTGATGGATCTCGACCGCTTCAAGAACGTGAATGACACATACGGACACCCCGTTGGTGACGAGGTCCTCAGGAAGGCCGCGGGTGTAATTCAAAGTAATGTGCGCGACACCGACCATGTCGCCCGTTTCGGGGGCGAAGAGTTCATTATATTACTCCCCGGTACATCGACAGACGGTGCGCGTGTTGTTGCCGACAAGGTACGGCATGCGTTGAGTGAGTGCAGCTTCGGGCCCCCAACAGAAAACCTGCACATTACCGCGAGCTTTGGCGTTGCATCCCTCTCATACGATCGCGACGCTACACCGGATGCCGGATGCCCGGTCGAACACTCCTCGCAGGTGGACCGGGCGTACCAGGCCGCGGACAGCGCGATGTATCACGCAAAGCGAAACGGGCGCAACCGCGTGGAAGTTGCGCCCGTATGAAAAGGAACAGAACTACTCTCTGTAGCGACCCCGGTTGAATGCGTCTCTGACCGCTGAACCGATTTTACCTGAGCGTATTGTAGCAGCGCTGAAACCGTCGACATCCTGCGTCGCGATGGCTTCAAGCGCGGGACCTGAAGGTGTTCCTTCCATATGCACCGTGCGCTCGACAATTTCCTCGACGCCACGCGCACCAATCAGATACTCAAGCGATTCAACATGCTGATCGTAAATACCCGCATACGGGTCTTCATCGGCTCGCCGATAGTCTACGCCACGATAATAAGCCCAGCGGAGGCTCACACCAACAATTTCCTCGTTCTCGATAGTTAACTGAACACTGACATTGTGTTCTCTATCGTCGAAATGTCCTCGATAGTCACCATCCCTCAAATCCCATACCGGCCATTGGGCGTTCGCAGTAGCGGGGGCGTCTCCATTACACGCTCCAAACACAAATACCGCAAGAATTATTGCGGTAACCATCAGGACCCGATATGAACTCGCAACTCGTCGATCATTCATAGCTATTTCTCCGAAAAACAGATTTTGCAGCGATTGTCCATTTCACTGTCGCTGCTCGCGTTCAGGTTATGGGCAGTACCATGAGGGATCAAGGCTCAATGCGGTGCCGGGAGACACATTTCTTCAAACTGCAAAGCCTGTGAGGCCAATGATCACCAGATTCGCGGCGTCAATCACCGCTGTCGGTCAGCCGCAGGCCCACTCAATCCCCTTCCTGCAAGAGGTTCCGTGCACTATCCCTCCAGCAGCGAACTCAGGCCCATTGTCTCCAGCAGGCCCGGGGCAGCCATCTGTGAGAACCAGTAGGCCATGGCCGCGGCCGAGCGGCGGGGTTTCGAGGTAATCCAGCGACCCGAAACTTCCACGAGCGCACCGGCGAGATAGCCAGCGACGAGTTCGGGTTCAATGGGCTCAGCGCTGAGCGCGCGGAGTGCGCCATGGTAGTGCTGCGAAACGTCTGCAATTCGCTTGATCATCTGCCGACACACCGGGGCGCCATCGATGTGCTCGAATAGCCGGCGGTAGAGCGTTTCATGGCGCTCGACGTGCTCGAAAAACGGGTAGCTCAAGGGATGCCCGTTCGCAAGGAGCGACTCCGCGTCGAGCGTCGCGCTACCGGACATCAGTGCCGGGTACTCGCTCCGAAAGGTATCGGTCAGGTATTCGACAAGGGGCTCCCACGGATACCGGAACTGCACGTAGAACGTCGATCGACTGACTCGCGCCCACGCGCAGACGGCAGAAACGGTCATCGCCTCCCACCCCTCGGCCACGAGGAGATCGGCAGAGGATTGTGCAAGCTGTGCGCGGGTGCGTTCTACGCGCGGATCGATTTCGGACATGTGTACACTATCGTACATCTGTCCGGGATCTTCCTCAAGTATTCCGATAAAACCACACGCATGGAAACAATATCGATCATTTCTACGTATCTGCTACGCGTGCTGCCGGGAATCATCCTGGTGTGCGCGGTACTGATTTTCACCCGGCCCCCTGCCGCAGCGCGGGTTGGACTATATCTGCTGGTCTTTGTGCTGTTGCGTGATGCCCTCACACCGCTCGGTCTCTGGAGTTTTGGTTCACATCGCGGCGTATTCTGGATCAGGCTCGCAGACGATCCCTGGTTTCTCGTGCTCTTCGGGATGAGCGCGGCAGTTCTTTCCGGTGTTCTATACCTTGCCGATGCAGAAAACCGCAAAGGAATCGTGTGGATTCGCGGGACTGCGGTTCCTGCTGTCTCGGCGGGCATGGCCGGCCTTCTGGCTGTGGTGTTACCATTTGCCATCCTCTATCGCGCACTGGTGCCGATCGCGATGCGTGGTGGCCCTGTGGCAATCCGGATGCTTCCGGCGATTCTGGTCTTCGCTATGCTCGGGAACCTGTTGGAAGAACTGCTGTTTCGCGGCTACGTGCTCGAGGGACTGAAGCGGCGCCATACCGAGCGGACGGGCCGGCGTTTCGGCTGGGTCAATCCCGGCGTGCAGTCGGGCTTAGTGTTCGCGCTGTGCCACGTTTTTCTTGCTACCACGGTAAGTTCCGTAGGTGTACCGCTCCTGCTGTTTACGCTGTGGGAAGGGATCATCGCGGGACTCGTCGGCGAGCGATACGGAGTACTGGCGGCAACAGTCACACACGGCGGTGCGATCTTTCTGCTCAGCTCGGGACTGCTGTAGATCGAAGGGTGGTGCTGGCGGTGGCCGCGATGGTGGGGTTTCAGGTTTTTATAGGATGATGATGATGAGGCGCTTCGCGCAGGCCTCAATCCCCTTCCCCGTAAAACCACTGCTGCTGCTCGCCTTCATCCCACACGAGTTCGTAGCCGGCCCGCGCGTAGTCGCGCTCGAAGGCGTCGTTGACCCAGCGTACGGCGGTTTCGCGTTTCCTGAACTTCATGGTCCGCTCTGCGGGTACATCGGGTACTACGGGGTCGGGTTTCAGCGAGACATGGAAGTGCGTTCCCATGCCGGAGAAGCGCTGTATGCGGACGCGGAGGCTGCGGGTATGATCATCATCTCTCATGAAGAATCTCCTGCCATCCCGGTTCTCTCAGGCGACACGTATCATGTGTACAATACGAGGTGGGCTGTGTCCATCGGATCCTGCTTAAGCGGTTCAGAACTCTGTACGCAATGGCCAGCATGCACACCCTGGATAACCTATTGATTGTATCTCTAACGTAGAATGGAAGAACAGGAGTCGCAGGGCCTTTGTGTGCCTGTATCTATAGTTCGTCGACGCGACGGGTCGTTATGTATATGGGGCGACCCTCGAGTTCAGCCTCTGTCGAAAACACAGCTGCGAGGCGTGGTCCGAGCTTCTCGTGGACGAGCTCAGAAATACCAACGTGCCCGGCAGCAGTCGACTGTTTTTCCAGGTGTGCTGCGAAGTTAATCGTGTCGGACACAATTGTTCCGGTTTCGTGGTGAAACACAACCGGACCAGTGTCCATGCCAATACGCAGGCAAATAGCTTCTTCGACAGGAAAATCCCGGTTAGCGCAAAAAACCCCTATCGTTCTCTGCAAGTCGAGCGCAAACTGAGTAGCTCTTGTTTCGTGGTTCTTGAACGTAAACGCTATCATTCCGCCGTCTCCGCCCCACGACCAGACACGACCATCGTAGTAGCGAAGCTTCTCTTTCAGGAAACCCCGGAACTGGTGTAATAGTCGCTTCATCTTTCGCTGACCGTGAGTACGAGCCAGAGCGGAGCTTCCTGCAATATCGACGCTCGCGACCGTCACCGAATACGATTTTCCCTCGCGCAAGGCTCCCCAATTGGGTATCTCGACTGGATCGTGTTTGCTCTCGACCAATCTCCGTTTACCGAAATCGTACACCCAGCCGGAGCGCGAGAGTCCGTCGAGAAAAGTTTCGATGTCGGGTATGCAGACCGGACGGTTCATGAACTGCGTACCGTCGGCCTCGACTATCAATCGAATGAGGTCAACGGGTTTCTTTGTTGACTCTACGAATTCAACAAGACCATTTGCTGCCCGGCGTGTCGACAGCGTAATGTGCTTCTCTATACCAACGGCCGTGTACAGGTCGAATGACCCGAGAACCAGTCGCCCGAGTTCTTCTATCTGATCGGTGGTGAAGGATTTTGACAAGAGTTCTACCAGCTCCCGTCGGAGCGTTGCATCAAGCATTCTTAACCTCTTTGCTAATGTTTCTGAGTATAGAGACGGGAGATACGTTGGTAAAGCCGTTTCGAGACTTCTTGTACGAAGCACTGTTAGCCAGCGTTCCCGATCAGGATCCTACACCGGAGCTCAGGCGACTTGTCATAGCCTCCGCACGGTTCGCAGCGTTGCGCCGACAGGTACGCGCTGGGGCCACGGTTCATATCATACTGAAGATAGTCGTAGCCTGGACTAACGCATGTGCTACACTCACGGCATGAACACAGAAGCGTACACCATACGCCCGGACAGCGGCGTCGATTTTTCTACAGAGGTGCAGCGGGCGCTCGACGCGCGGCGCCGCGTGCACATTGCCAGCGGAAGCTATGTGGTACAGACACCGCTTCGCCTGCCCTCCGGTGCACGGATCATCGCCGACAGCGACGCCGTCATAGTGCTCGGCGACGGAGTGTGCAAAGAGGCGAACGACTACCTGCTGTCCAACGCAAACCCTATCAGCGGCGACACCGACATTCATGTATCCGGCGGAGTCTGGGACGGTAACAACAGAGGGAATCCCCGGCCTGGGGGCGGGTTGTTTGCAGACGGATACACCGGTGCGATGTTCCACTTCGAGAACGTGGAAGGTCTTCGCATCGACTCGCTGTGCATGCGAAACGCCGAGGCCTATCACCTCCGCATAACCGGGGTAACACGGTTTCACATCGAGGAAATTTCGTTTGACTCAGACCGGGTGCGCCCGAACAACGACGGGGTGCATCTCGGCGGGAACTGCACGGACGGGGTGATTCGCCATATACGCGGGCTGAGCTTCGGGGTTACAAACGACGACCTTGTGGCCCTGAACGCAGACGACGGGCTTAACCGTAACGAGGTTCGTGGCATGCAGGGAGGCCCGATACGACGCGTGCGCATAGAACATCTGCGCGCCGAAGGCGTCCACTGTTTTGTGCGGCTGCTGAGCGTCCATTCGCCTATTGAAGACGTCCACATCGAAGATGTCGAGGGGACGACACGAAACACGGTCATTAACTGCGACGGCTGCCGCCGCTGCCGCGTGCAGCTCTTTGACCCGGATTCGCCTCCCTTCGCGGACGGCATCGGTACACTGCGCAACATAACGATACGGTCGCTACGGGTGGGGCCGGCCACAGACGGCGAGCATACCGAATCCGCCGGGGGCGAGCCGCTTCCGCTGTTCCG
>RECN01000151.1 GCA_007694005.1 Spirochaetaceae bacterium | reverse complement strand
CCTGCGTAAGGCAGAGCGGAGTGTGTTACGAGGTCACGAGAGATCGTGGCCTCTTTCGTTTACGCAGCTAATAGTTACTAGTCTTGCAGCAGTCGATCAGAAGGTCCAGGTACGCGACTGGAGGTCATCGAAGGTTGTACCTGGATCCACGGGTTCAGGCAGACACAACCGGCACGCGCAGCTCGAACACGGTGGCAAACCGGTCGTCGTCGACGAGCTCGAGTGTACCGTGGTGCTGCTCGATAATGGTGCGCACGATAGACAGGCCGAGTCCGGTACCGCCGGAAGAGGCCCTGTCGCTGAGGAAGGGTTTGGGCCCCTCCTCTGTCACTGTCTCCGGTACCCCCCGACCCTGGTCGCAGACGCTAAAGACGATCTCACCGGTGCTGGTATCGGCGCCATCGCCGGCTTCGGTTCGAAAAGCAGTTCTCAGCTCTACCGCTTGAGATCGATCGGTAAGCGCTTCGCAGGCGTTCTTGATGAGGTTAATCAGCGCCTGCTCGAGCAGTCCCGGAATGACCTCGATTTCCGGAAAAGGTTGCTCGGGTGGCACATAGTGGAAGTTTTCGGTGTACTGCGAAGCGAGAATGTGCGAGAAGCGGACCGCACGCGAGGCGATCTCCTCAGGGGCCTGCCGCTCGCGGGCCGCCTCGCGCCCGCCCCTGCCGTATTCCTTGATTCCTCGGATAACGTCCTCTATGCGGCTGCTCGCTTCACCTATGTGTGATGCAAGTTCCCGCAGGCGTGGGACGACCTCGGCGTTCGGCGTGCGGTCGGTCTCGGCTCCCCCGCCTTCGCTCTCTTCGTGACCATCACCATGTTCAAAAACAAAGGAGTTCGCACCAAGTCGCGTGTGCACATCCCCGGCAGGCAGAGATCGTAGAAGTGCTCGTATCGTTCCCAACCACAGTCGCAGTGCAGCATCGGTGTCAAGCGGTCGCCCGGTCAGGCTCAGTCGCTCGTGAATAGTCATCCAGTTCTTTTGCCTGAGAGTATCTTCTGAATGTGGTTTTGCAATCAAGGGCACGAACACGACTGCAACGCGTGGTGAAATTTCATTGCATAGCGCAATATCCCATGATAGCGTTTTTCTTAAGCACAATTTTCGCATCAAGGAGGAAATAATGCGTTTACGTATAGTTTCAATTACATGCGTGCTGTTTGGTATCGTTGTCTTATCAGCTTCGGCAATAGAGGCTGGAGTCGGTGTTCGAATGGGCTGGAACTTCGGCAGTTCGCGCACCGAGGCGGGCGATCTGCAGGCGACGGAGGACGATGCAATTACGGTTCACCGTCGAAGTGGTTTCACCGGGGGGCTCACCAGTCGCATCATGTTCGCAGATCTCATCGGCATACAGCCGGAAATCCTGTTCACGCAGATGGGAGGAGGCTACAAAGGCGAGGTAGACGAATGGTTCGGAGAGGAACTGGACGAGCCGTTCTTTGTGGTAAGCGAAGACAGATTCAATGTTCTGTCCCTGCCGCTCCTGGCAACAGCAAAGATCAACCTCGGCAGTATTGATTTTGATGATGATGGAGTGATGCCTCTTTCGCTTCATCCGCAGGCGGGCGTCAGTGTGGAAACGATTCTTGGCGAACCCGTCAGTTCGACAGAGTTAGCCGCCGACCCCGACTCCGTCCAGGGTATAGACGGTGATCCAATCTCGGATGACTGGAGAAGCACTGCGTACAGCTACGTCCTCGGCCTTGCAATCGAGACACCGGGAACAGATGATGGACCTTCAGTTGCTTCGCTGGCGCTCCGTTACTCCGAGCAGTTCTCCGGGTTCGGCCCGGACGACTTTACCGAGAACAACCAGCGCACTCTGCGGAACTTCTCGATCAGCATCAACATTATGTACATCCTGTAAAGCTCTAGCAGAGAACAAACCACCACATTAATGGAGGTATTAACAATGGAAACGAAGAAAACCATAGTAAAATCTGGAGCCATCGCAACCATGGCGATCGGAATGCTCGTACTCCTCGGTTCGTGCCAGCTCCTGCTCGGTTTCGGTAATGTTCAGTTCGCAAACGAAACAGGTGAGGATCTCCCGCTCACTGCAATTCGATTCGGAGACGCTGAGCACGAGTTCGACGACAATACGTTCGCCAACGGATCAGTGATTCCATCGGGCAACACGTTTCTCCGCACGACTGCGGTCGTTACCAGTACGCTCGAGCGCAAACTGACCCCTGACGGAGACTGGGCAGAATTTCCGGGAGCCGAGTCGTGGTCGGTCGAAAGCGACGAGTTCTACACGATTCGCATCGGAAAAGAAGGGGATGATTTCACGGTCGATCTGATAGAAGAGAACTGATAACCCGGCGGGCGGGCGCGTTGAGCCGCGCCTGCCCCGTAATAGCCTGCACGATCCCGCTGCAACCTCCGCCAACATCAAAAAACAATCGTCTTGTTCCCGAAAATCAGCACCCGGTGCTCCACGTGCAATTTCACCGCCTGCTGCAGCACGAGGCGCTCGAGGTTTCTGCCCTTGCGCACGAGGTCGGCGACCTGGTCCCGGTGGCTGATGCGCGTAATATCCTGCTCGATAATCGGCCCCTGGTCGAGCTCAGCGGTCACGTAGTGGCTCGTCGCCCCGATAATCTTTACGCCACGGGTAAAGGCCTGGTGATACGGCTTCGCCCCAACGAAGGCAGGAAGAAAACTATGGTGTATGTTGATGGCCTTCCGGTGCCAGCGGTCGACAAAGCCGTCGCTCAGAATCTGCATGTACCGTGCGAGCACAACCACCTCGGCGCCGGTCTCCTCGAGAATCGCCTGCTGGCGCGCCTCGGCGTCCGCGCGGTTCTGATCCGATACCTCGACGTGGTAGAACGGCAGGCCGAAGGCATCGGTCACCTCCTGAGCCGCAGCATGATTGCTGATAACCGCGCATATGTCCGCTTCGATCTCACCCTGACGCATGCGCAGAACCAGATCGTAGAGACAGTGCAGCTGTTTCGACACGAACACTGCGACGCGCGGACGACGCGGCCGGAAGTGTACCTGCGCATCCATGTTGTACCGCTCGGCGATTTTCTGAAACCGCGGCTCTATCTGATCGTGCGCAATCGTGAGACCGCTCAGGTCCCACTCTACCCGCATAAAGAACGTACCGGTCTCGATATCATTGTGCTGACTCGAGTCCAGAATATTACCGCCGATACCAGCGATGAATCCGGCCACATCGGCCACGATGCCGCGCTGGTCGGGACAGGAGAACAGTAGTATTGCCTGGTCGCTCATATGGTCGCGGAGTATACCCTGCAGGGAGTGGGCGGCGAAAGTGAGCGTCGAAAACCTCTACCACGCAACTCCGATGTCAGGTGCCAGATTAACGGGGTTGTTTCTGCTCCTCCGTTGGAAGCAGAGCGAACTGGTTCGCGAGGCTGTGTATGCCTGCCTCGATAAGCAGACCGGCAATGAGCGGGCCGAAACGCTGCGCGATCTTGCCGATATCTGGAAAGACCGGGACGATCTGCCGGACTTCACCGAAATACGCTCGCAATGGGACAGAGCCGATGCCGGCCAGACCATCGAGCACGGGCTCCATCCGGCGACGCTGAACGTGAAGCACTTTCCGATGTTTCCCGGCCTTAAGCCCGCGTATCAGAAGTAATCCGTGACCTTCACCCGTTCGTCGACGGCCGACCGACTCCACCGCGTAAATCTGTGGTACTGTGGACAGCGACATGAGTGAGTTCACATACATCAAGACCGACGCGCAGTTTGATGAGTACCTCGCGCGTCTTTCGGCACGCGACGTAGACACCGTGGCGACCGATCTAGAGGGTGAGTTCAACCTTCACGTGTACGGCGAAAGGTTCTGCCTGCTGCAACTGTACGACGGGCATGAGCAGGTCGTCGTCGACCCCTTCACCGTATCGGCGAAAGCGATCCGTAAGCTGCTGGAGAATCCTGATCTGGCCAAGATCACGTACGACTCGGCGAGCGATCGCTTGCTGCTCGCGAAGTCTCACGGAATTGCGATGACGGGTATCGTCGATCTGAGACCCGCAGTCGAGTTGCTCGAGCTCCCGAAGCAGGGCCTTGACTCGGTCACGCGCGCGACGATCGGTGGGACCGAGTCCCGCAGCAAAAAGAAGTACCAGCAGTACAACTGGACGCGGCGGCCGCTCGATCGGGGAGCGATCGAGTACGCGCTTCAAGACGTGCTCCATCTATTTGCGGTTCGGGACGTTCTATTCGAACAGCTCCGCGCGGCGGGCTTGATGGAGAAGTACGAAGAAGAGAACGCAAGACGGCAGGCGCGGCTACCCGATGTGAACCGCAAACCCGGCGTTTTCCGAACAGAACGACACAGAAGATTAACGCACGAACAAAAACGGGAGTTCGAACGGCTCCATGCGATCCGCGACCGCCACGCACGCGAACTCGATCTGCCGCCGAACACCGTCGTGAAGAACGACGACCTCTTCGGTCTGGTAACCGGCCAACTCACACCCGAGCAGATCGACAGAAATCGCCGTATACCCGACGCACGGCTCGGCCGGATAAGGCGCGAGTTCGCGGGGCTCGACGCGCGGTGACCGTCGTTCTCAAGGTCCCGCCGGCACCCGAATTTCGGCGACGGTGGCGAACTCGTCGGTCGTCGTGTAGCGAAACGCCCCGCTGTGCCGGTCCACGATAGCCTGCACGATCGTGAGGCCGAGACCCGTGCCGCCGGAGTCGGCCTTGGTGGTCGCAAACGGTGTTGCGACCTCCCGCCCGTCGGTGCCTGAAGCCGCCATCCCGCTTCCCTGGTCGCAGACGGCGAACACCACTTCGTCCGTGTCGCGGTCGTACCGCGTGCGTACCTCGATGCGTCGCATGCGGTCGGGAAGCGCTTCGCACGCGTTCTTGATAAGGTTTATGAGCGCCTGCTCGATGAGCCCCGGGATAACCGAAACCTGCGGCAGTGACCCGTCGGATTCATGGCGGAAGTGGTCGGTAAACTGATGCACCAGAATGCGCGAAAATCGTACCGCAGTAGCGGCGATTGTGTCCGGGTCGGCGAGCTCCCTCGTGTCCTCGCGGCCGCCGCGGCCGAAATCCTTAATGCTGCGTATGACTTCCTCGATGCGGCTGCTCGCCTCGTGGATCTGCGTCGCAAGCGTGCGTGCGCGCTCGAGCGCTTCGGCCGCATCACTCGGCGCGTCGGCGATCTGCTCGAGCATCAACATGAGCGACTGCAGATTCAGCTGCAGTATATGGTTCGGGTTTCCCACCTCGTGGGCGGTAGATGCGGCGAGCATCCCGAGCGAAGACATGCGGTCTGAGACAATCAGCTGCCGGCGCTGCCGCTCGAGTTCCCGCTCGCGCATCCGCGTCCGTGTAATATCATCGATAGAGATAACAAGGTTCGGCCGCGCCGGCACCAGCAGAATCCGCAGCACCCGGTCGTTCCACCTGTGCTCGAACTCAGTCTGATCGGCCCGGTGTCGAGCCGTATCGGCGTGGGTTCGAACGATGTCTGCGATCTCAGGCAGTAGCCGGCGCTCCACACCATGGGCGTCTGCGAGGTAGGTCTCGGCGGCAGGGTTTGCAACAAGCACCGATTGATCGCCGTCCACAAGCAGGAGCGCCGTCTCGAGTACCCCGAGCAGTTGCTCCTGATTCTTCCGACCCGAGGCCAGTGCGGCTCGTGCCGCATCGAGATCACCTATGCGCTCCCGTCTCGTTTCTGCAAGGTGCCGAACCCCGAGCGCAGTCACCGCAAGGAGCAACACACTCTGCGCGCGCGCCGCAAAGAGCTCGGAGAAGTGCTCCCGCTCGGGGCGGTTGAGAAGCACAACGGTCACCGACACCTCGCCTTCCGACCTCCCGGTAAGCACCGCCGCATGGCTCCCGTCGGGTAGCGAGCGTATCGCCACGCGTTCCGTGTCCTCCTCAATGAGCTCTGTGACCGCGACCGGAATGCTTCCCGCATCAATCCGGGTGACCGTCCCCTCCGCCTCCGAGGCCGGAAGGTGGCGGTAGTGGAAGCCGGTCTCGCCGACCCGAGCAACCAGAAAACTCTCGTCGGCGGCCGACAGCCGTCCGAGCTCGGAGAGCGCCAGGCGCAGAACTATATCGCGACCGTGTGCCGAGACGATGCGCGAGACAAACTGCTGCTCGGCGAGTACCGGCTGCCCCGTCGAGGTCAGTTCGGGCCATCCGAGCCGCTTTCGAACGCGTCCGGCCGCCGGAGCCGCACCCCAGCGCAAGTACAGCGAATACGCCTGGTAAAGAGCCTGGTCGGCTTCAACCTGCGCGCCGCGCTCGGATAGCAGATCTCCGAGCCGCTCCGAGCCGAGCGCCGCCTCGTGGATGTACCCGCGGTCTATCGCGCACGCGATGCCGCGCCGGTAGACTCGGGCCGCCGCTCGCTGTCGCCCCCGATAGCGAAGCGCCTCGGCGCGCACCATCAGATAGCGATGCTCCTGGTTGACCGGCACTTCCCGTGCCCAGCGCCGGAGTTTACGCAGAGCGGAAGCTCCATCGGGAACGACCCCCTGACGCCAGGAAGACATCCCCCAAATAAACACAGTCACAGTATAATCAAGCAGAGCCTTTGGCGCGCTCTGTGCAAACACCGCTGTTCGTGCGTCGGCATAGGCTTTTTCGGGACGATCGGCGTAAAGTGCAAGCATCGCGCGCAGGAAGTACATACCGTAGAGCGCGATATAATCACCTTCGCGTTCGTAGGCCTCGATCTCCGAACGTTCGTGGTCAACGGTGCCGGTCAACTCAAGCGGGTTCGAAGCCAGTCCCATGAGGCACTCTACGGCTTGCTGATGCTTCGACAAAGCTCGAACTGCCCGGTTGTATCCAAGCGAACGGATGATATCGCGGGTATTCTGCATACTCTGAAACAAATCCCGGAGCCCGTAGCCCCCGAAGAACCGGTCGACGCAGTACGCGTGGCCGGCATGGCACGCCCATTCTGCGTTCCCAACTATTAATGACTGATCAAAAAGTTCGCGGCATTCGCGAATAACCGTACGAGCGTCGACGCCCCAGTGTGTAGTTAGGACTCTCGTAGCTGTCAGAATTGTTGTGCGGGTAATATCAGCCTGAACACGCGTGGCAAACACCTCGGCCATTACCCCGAGTCGATACAGTTTTCTATCACCTCCGTTCACGTTGCCTGCCAACAACGCCCAGTACACAAAGGCGATACCCGTATCCGGGGTTGCACCCCAACGAAGACTCACATCAAGTATAGTTCGCAGAATCGTCGGAAACAGGACCGGTCTCGTTGTAATTACGGGAGCCAATATCCGCGTGCACAGCGTCACTTTCAGGATAGCCACTCGGTCGGACGTTGGCGGTAAACGTTGTAACTTCTTTAGCATCCGAAACGAGCCGGCATTGCGCAGATACTGCGCGTCGGACTGTAAAGCCATTTCATCGGGTTCGAAAGTCACAGGGACCCCTAACTCTTGAAGTGCTTTGATGCCGACACGAATTGCGCCGACAAGGCGTGACTTTCCGTAGGCGTATGACACCCACAATTGCCGGGCTGAATTCACCGTATACTTGTCCCCCCGCGACCGAATCGCGCGGAAGTGCCGGCTCATCGCGTAGGGGTCATCGGCGAGAAATGCAGCCTGATGCGCTATCTCGTGCAGACGCAGCCGCGTCGCATCATCGTAGGACTCGGCGTGGTAGCGGAGCGCAGCCTCGGCGTAACGCAACCCGTACTCGGCAGACAGAAGTTGCACGGACCGCTCGGCCGCACGAAACAGCACTTCGCGCTCAACCTCAGGCCTCATGTACGATCGTGCGTCGGCGACCGTCTCTCCGCCAAGCTCCTCGGGCGGGGGAAACAGAAGCCGCGCGAGCGCAAAGAC